>JANNGC010000172.1:0-1876 GCA_031380445.1 Pedosphaera sp. | reverse complement strand
AGGTGCAGCACAACTGGCCGCAGTTGCCGGACAAATACTCGTGGCAGACCACGCACAATGTCGCGGTGGATCGCGACGGCTTGCTCTACGTCACGCACGAGGGGCGCGAGAACTTGAAGGAGCACCCGTCCATCTTCGTGTTTGACGAGAAGGGAAAATTCGTGCGCGCGTTTGGAAATCAATTTCAAGGCGGCGGGCATGGGCTGGAAGTCATCACCGAGGGCAAGGAACAGTTCCTTTACGTCACCGCGTATCAGCAGGTGAAGAGTTTCGCCAAGCTCACGCTCAAAGGCGAAACCGTCTGGGAGAAACACGCTCCGATGGACTCCGGCGTTTATCTCAAAGACGAGGACACCGCGCCGAAGAAGCGCTGGGGCCGCGACGCCTTCATGCCCACGAACTACGCCTTCACGCCCGACGGCGGATTTTTTCTCGCCGACGGCTACGGCTCGTACCGCATCCATCGTTACGACAAGAACGGGAAGTGGCTCTCGATGTTCGGCCGGCCCGGCAAAGGCGACGGCGAGTTCAACACGCCGCACGGCATTGATCTCGACGACCGCCCCGGACGCGCGCCGTCCGTGGTCGTGTGCGACCGCGCGAACAAGCGCCTCCAGTGGTTCGACCTCACCGGCAAGCACCTCAAGACGCTCGACGGTTTCATCCTGCCCGCGAACATAGACATCCTTGGCGACGTGATGCTCGTGCCGGACCTGAGCGCGCGCCTCACGTTGCTCGACAAGAACGACCAGGTCATCACGCACCTCGGCGAAGACCCCGAGTGGCGCGCGCAAGTGACCAAGGACGGCAACAAGCTGCGGCGCAACGCCAACGGCGAAGGTTGGGTGGCGGGAAAATTTCTCCATCCGCACGATGCGTGCTTCGACGCGGCGGGAAACATCTTCGTGGCGGAGTGGGTGGACTCGGGACGCATCACGCGGCTGCGGAAGCTGGGCTGACGGAGCGCGGACCGCCGAGTCCGCGTGTTGGTTTTTGTTTAGCCGTCTTGAAGGAAGAAAATATTTTTTAGCGCAGAGACGCAGAGGGGCAGAGGCGCAGAGAAAAAACAATTTCATTTCCCCTGTCTTCGCCTCTGCGTCTCTGCGGTAAAAATCAGCGCTCGACTTCACCGCCCCGCTCCGAGTGAGAAGAAACACGCGGACTCGGCGGTCCGCGCTCCGTGCAAAATTTCGCGTGCAACGCCCGCGTTCGAGGAACATTCTCACGCCCATGACCGTGCCACGTTCTTACCGCAATATCGTTCTCTGCGGATTCATGGGCACCGGCAAATCCTCCGTCGGACGCCTCGTCGCCGAGCGGTTACGCTTCGCGTTTCTCGACACCGACCACGTCATTGAGGCGCGCGCGGGGCAGCCCATCACGAAAATTTTTGAGGAGCAGGGCGAAGCGGCCTTTCGCGAAATGGAATCCAAGATCGTGGCGGAAATTGCCACGCGCGAACACACCGTCATCTCGACCGGCGGCGGACTCGTGGTGAATCCCGAGAACATGGCGAGCCTCAAGCAGCACGCGCTCGTCGTCTGCCTGTGGGCTTCGCCGGCGGGCATTTACGAGCGCGTGAAAAAGCAGAGCCACCGCCCACTGCTGCAAGGCCCGGACGCCCTGGAAAAAATCACCGCGCTGCTGGCGGAGCGCACGCCGTTCTACAAACAGGCGGACGTGCTGCTGAACACCGGCATCCGTTCGCTGCACGAAGTCGCGCATCAGGTGGTGCATCAGTTCGGCATGGCGCGCACCGCCCGGCCCTCGCCTCCGCCGCGCCCCACGCCTTGAAGGAACGGATCCGCCAGCGCGCCCGCGAGCTGGGCTTTGATGATTGCCGCTGCACCACGGCGGCCCCGCCGGATCACGCCGC
>JANNGC010000170.1:0-2182 GCA_031380445.1 Pedosphaera sp. | reverse complement strand
CCTTGAAGGAACCACGGAGTTGAACAGCCTAAATTCATGAAAGCAGTCTCCTTGATTGTCGGCCTGGCCATCGGTCTGGCGCTGAGTCTCACCGTGGCCGTGGGTGTGGCGTGGTATTTCATGCGGGCGCAAAACGCCGGGCCGGATGCCGTCCAGGCCACATTGGAAATGGAGACCGACGGCGCGCGTCCGCAAGACGCTGGAGTAGTGGTATTGAAAAACGCCATCGAAAACGCGGCCAGAGTCGCCACCGAACGGTCGGCCAAGTTCGACGCGCTCGACACGGACAAAGATGGCAAACTCACGCTGACTGAATTCACCGGCGATCGGCAACCGGCTGAAGCGGCGAGGTGGTTTGAACGGCGCGATGCGGATCACGATGGCTTCGTCAACCGCACGGAGTACCTGCCAGAGATGCCCTTGTCCGGAGCACCCTAAATCTGTCTTTCCCGTTGCTGCTGGTTCACGACAGTGGGCGGGGATTCAAGGGTCTGGAGCCACGGCTCGCGCCTCGATCGAATCTCGGGCGCAGCCCTGCGGCTGAAATCGGAATCGCGGCGGGCCGCGTCTAAGAAAAGCCGTGTTCGCGTGTCAGTCTTTGTGACGATTGTCGTAACTGAGCCATGAAAATCAAATCCGCCCTCTGCGGCATCCTGGCCGTGCTGTTGGCCGTTCGCCGGCGAAGTCACGACGGATCGTTTGCTCGGCCTGCTCTCCGGTGTGCCCGAAGTTTATGGCGCCGATCCGCGCCCGAAGAAACTGGAGTGGATGATCCGCCAGGCCAAGAGCGTGGCGGGGAAGTGAACACTGCACTACAACCTACGAATATGAACTCACACATTTGCCTCCTCACCGCATGGCTGGTCGCTGCCTCAACCATGTCGGGGCTTGCCGGGGGTCTGGTAGGCAATCAGCTCACCATTGGATTCACCAACATCGCGGACGCGACGAACAAGGCGACATGGGCAGATCCAGACCGGTTGACCATCTCAAAGGATGGCCTCGGTTGGGATGGGGAGGCCGCTGCCTCGCGCGATGGTTGGATTCAGACCACACCATTGGCGGTCGGATATTCGTGGCGAGCACCTTCCAGCATGAACGTGAGCGTCGAACTTCAGCCCGGACCCAAGGAAATCAAGCTGCGTAACGGTAAGAAAACGACGCCATACCCCGGCCAAGCCTACGTCCGGCATTCGCCCGACCTGGAGCACTGGTCTTCATGGCAGGCCCTTCGAGCAGGCGCACCACAAACTCCACCGGGGAAGACGAATGCCGGCAGTTTGTGGAGCGGAAGCATTCGTGTGCCGCACCGGGATCGCGGCGAATACGGCAGGCTCCTGTCGGATTACTCACGGCTGGATGTCCCGTGGAAGAGCGACGAGGAGGCCGCCGTGCAATGGATTCTCGAGCGGGAGCCGGATTTCTTCGCCAAGCAACTGCCATTCATCGGTTACGTCGAGTTTCTTTTCGAGGGCGGCTTCCACGGCGGCCAGCGCATTCGTTCGCTCGAAATCACTTATGGCTACAGCGTGGGCGGGTTGCATTCGCCGCCCAGGGAACCGGACGCGGGCAAGGGGCGTTATTCGATCCCCTGGAGATTCAAGGCGAAGTCCAAGCTGAACACACAAACAATCAGTGAATCGGGCCTGGAATCAACACCATGAGAACTCACGAAACCTTTTCCATCACTCGACACGTCGTTGCGTCGTTGCTCGTTCTGTTCGCGAACCCATCCGTGATTACAGGGCTCGCCGCCCAGGCCGAGTTGAAAAACCTCGCACTCACCGGCGGGATTGAAGACGGCAAAGCGCGGCCATGAAATGACCGTTACCCACCAAACCCGACTCGAACAAAACCCATGACCAAATCCGAAAAGAAAAGAACGCTGACCACCAACACCTGCCTCTGGATTGCGGCGATCATCTTGCCCGTGATCTGCCACTTCGGTTTCGCATCCACCAAGTTCCCCTGGCCGATTCTCATTCCGCTCCTGCTGATCTGGCCGGCCGTGGTTTCCAACCAGATGCTCTCCCGGGCCATCGGCGAGCCCGCCGAAGATCCGGAGATGAAAGCGAAGAAGTGAAAATACGTCGTGGGATTTCGCCTTCGCTGTCGTGATACGGGTTGAAACCAAAACCTCACTCGTTGCCGCGGCCGGATTCGGTGCGCTCGGACGAGTCGC
>JANNGC010000162.1:0-7407 GCA_031380445.1 Pedosphaera sp. | reverse complement strand
TTATGCTCGCGCGGACTCGGCGGTCCGCGCTCCGTCCCGAAAACGAAAACTGGCGGCGCTCTTGCGAACGCCGCCAGTGCGAAAAGGTTTTCTCAGCCTCAGTTCTTCAGGCGGAAGAAGGCGTTGCCGGTGGGCGTGGCGTTAGTCACGAAGTTCTCGCTGCCGACCACGGCGGGCACGGTCAGCACGTTCTGCCAGTTGGTGGTGGTGAGATTGTCGCACGATTGCAGCACGAAGCCCGTGGCCGAAGTGGGCCAGGCCACGATGACATCGGGGCCAGACTTGAAGATGCGGAGCGAGGCAGCAGGCGATGGGAGGATGCCAATGGCCTCGTTGAAGGTCACGGCCACGCGCACTTCATCCGCGAAGCCGGTGCCGATGAAGTTGGATTCACGGAAGGCGAACTGCGTGACGTTGTTGGTCGAAGCGAGCACGTCGGTGGCGGTGTAGCCGGTGCTGGCCTCGCTGACCGGATTGACCCACACGGTCGAAAGGCCGGTGCCGACGTTGTAGCGCACGACGATGCGGTTGGTCTGGCCGGGGTTGAAATCGGTCGGCACTTCCGCGTAGCCAGCGTTAGTGGCGGTGCCGTTGCCATTGCCGATGCCGATGCGATAAGACCCGATGGCCGCGTTCAAAGTGGACAAGGTCAGGCGGGCGCGAAACGTGGAGGCGTTGTCTTTCAAGTGCGCGAGGTAGTCGCCCACGATGGAAGGCAGGAATTCGGCCGAGTAGAAGAAACTGAAATACAGATTGGTGCCGCTGGCCACCGTGTATGGCTCGCCGCGCAAAGGCGCGTTCACGTCTTCGCTGTTGTCCGAGGTCAGATACAGGTTGCTGGTGATGATGCTCAACTGTCCGAAGGTGCCGCTGTGGTTGTTCCACAAGAATGCTGAGTTCGTGATCAGCGAACCGTTGGCGTAGTCAAATGGCTCGTAGAGCAGCGTGCCCGCCGACGGCACCACCGTCAGCACGAACGAACGGTTCGTGCTCAGGAAGCCGTCGCTCGTTGTGACCGTGACGAGCACGGAGCCGACTTGTCCCGCCGCCGGAGTCAGCGTGACCGTGCGGTTGGAACCGCTGCCGCCGAACTGGATGCCGCTTAACGGCAGCAGGGTGAGATTGGCCGAAGCCCCCGTGACCGTCAGCGCCCCCGCCGCCGTTTCCAAATCACTAATGGTGAAAGGAATCGCCGCCGTGGCCACGCCCGAGACCGTGCTCTGGTTCGCGATCACAGTCATGGTGGGCGGAGTGTTCGTGGGCAGCACGGTGACGGTGAAGTTCACGTTGTTGGATTTTCCGCCTTCATCCACGACCCCGACGGTGAGGAGCGACACACCAATCTGGCCCGCCGCAGGCGTGATGGTGACGGTGCGATTGGAATCGGAGCCGCCGAAGACGATGCCCGAGGTCGGAATGAGCGTGGGATTCGAGGAACCTTTGACCAGCGTCAGGGAGGCCGCCGCCGTCTCCACGTCGCCAATGGTGAAGGGAATGTCGTTCGTAGTGGTGTCCACGCGCATGGTCACATTCGAAATGGTGGAGATGGTGGGCGGGTTGTTGAACACGCCGAGGATGTCGCCGGACACGATCATCATGTCGGTGCGCACCACACCGCCTTGGCCGTAGGTGCTGCCGTTCGCGGCGGCGGTGTAGTTAGTGCCGTTGGAAAACTCGGCCATGATCTGGAAGGCAAAGTTGGGATTGTTCGTGACGCCGGGAATGTAACTGAGGTCGGCAGTCTTAGTGGAATAAGAGCCGCCGCTGGTCACGGTGATTACGTTCGTGGAATCAAGGAAGTTCACGCCGTCCGTGGAATACTGCACCCGCCAGAAACGGCTGCCCGTGTTGCTGACGCGGAAGGCCAGCGAGATCGTGATGTTCTGGTAGCCAACGGTACTGAGGGCAAAACGCTGGCCGGCGGTCTTGTCGCCGGTGCCGGAGGCGGGGTAGTTGCCGGAGTTGATGGCGGTGTTGTCACCGCCGGCATTGGCCGGATCGGTGGTGTGACCGCCGAGAAAGCTGTTCGTCACGCCGCCGATGAAGGTGACGATGCCGCTGCCCGTGGACGGTGTGAGCGTGCCGGTGTTCAAGTTGGCATCCGCAGGCGAACTGTTGAAATTCCACAGGGTGATGACGTCAGCCGCACGCGCGGTAATGAGGGCTGACACCAAGGTCAGCAGGAGGAGCATTTTTTTCATGTCGTTGTCTGGTTTGAGTTTTTTGGAAAGAGTCACAGCGGCGCGCCACGGTAAGGATACCAATAGACTTTGCGCGGGATGCTCCATTCGTTAATGGAGCTGTTGTCCTCAGCGGTGATGCGACGGTAGTCGTTGGTGTGAACGGACTGAGCGTGTCCGTCCGCAAAAGCCAGGTTGGCCCGCAGATCGTGTCGCGCCGGGGTGAAGCGGCCTGATGAGGAGGGAAAGGTTCCTTCGCTGTTCTCTGTGAAAGTCACCGTGTCAGTGGGTTGCACGCATTCGGCGCGCTTGAATGATCCCAAGGGGAAGTTTGGATCCATCCGGTTGTTAAAACCATACGTGAAAAAAGCGTTGCCCAGCGTCGGCGTGGCGGCCGGTCCCTTTTTCACACTGGGACACATGAAAAGTGACTTCGAGCCGGGCAAAGGCGGGTTCCCGCTTTTGTAGAGATTCGTCAGCGCCTGGCCACTCGCGTACTCGGGTGTCGAGTTGTACCAAGCATCCACATTGGCACCGGTGCTAATGTCGCCTGCGTTGCCTTCGTAAGGAAAGTATTCATCGTTATCATCACCATACATCCAGAAAGCGTAGCCCCATTGCTTGACGTTATTCAGACACTCAACCTGCTTGGCCTTGCTTTTCGCCTTCGCCAGCGCGGGCAGCAGCAGCGCGGCGAGAATCGCGATGATGGCGATGACGACGAGCAGCTCGATCAGCGTGAATCCTCGGGCGCGTTTTGCATGAGGCATGTTCATGGCAACGAGTTTGGATTGAGACATCATGGTTTTGCTGGGTGAACTGCGCGGGAGCCTAGCAGCGCGGCGGATAATTGCACCGAAAAATCTTGGAGCCATTCCTGACGTGTCGCCCCCCGTGTCGGACAGACCGCGACACCACTTCTCGCCACCTGCTGCCGCGAATTGTTCAGCCCGTCGGATTTTGGCAGGAAGCCATCGGCGCGACTCATCGCCGGTGCCGGGGAGCAGCCCACGCCCACAGCGCGGCTGGGGCGCTGTATTGACGGGCATTTGTCGTCGCTTTCATGGGAAAGCCTCATGGTGTTTGGTTGCGTCATCCGACCTCTCTTGGGTGTAAAAGCACGAACTGTGCTCAGGCTACTCAGGCGTTCACCGGGCGCAAGCGAGGGTTATCAACATTCGGGCAACGAAGGTGTGAACAAGTCGGAATCCGAATTCTCAACCACGGAAGACACCGAAAACACGGAAAGGGAAAATGCCGGCTGAAAGCTACGCGGTTCACGAAGATCCCTTCACCCGTCCGGTTCCGTGTCTTCCATGTTTTCCGTGGTTCATTCAGGAAGGCAAGTGGCGTCCTTTTTAATACGTGTAAGTACAATTCGATTGCGCTCGTGCGCGACCTCATGGATAGTCCGCGCCATCGTGAAAAGAGGACGACGCCATTTCCTACGGCCACTCGTGTGCAGCGCGGGTGGCCTGATGCTTTTACTTGCGACCGCATTGCACGCGGCGGACTGGCCGCAGTTCCGCGCGAATCCTTCGCTCACCGGCGTCTCCACTGAACAACTCCCCGACAAACCTGCGTTGCTCTGGAGCATGAAGACCGGCGGCGAGGTGAAGTCCTCGCCCGCGATTGTCGGCGGCACCGTGTTCATCGGCTCGGCGGACAGCAATCTCTGGGCGTTCGCCCTGGCGGACGGGAAGAAGCTGTGGACGTACGCGGCGGGCGAACCCATCGAGTCGTCGCCGCTGGTCGTGGACGGGAAAGTTTTCGTCGGCGACATGCTTGGGGTGTTGCACGCAGTGGACGCGACGAACGGCAAGGCGCTGTGGAAGTACAAGACGGACGACAAGATCGTGGGCGGCGCGAATTTCTTCCGCGAAGGTGGTGCGCTGAAAATCATCGTGGGCAGCCACGACTACAAACTGCATTGCGTGGACGCCGCCACGGGGAAGAGCAACTGGGTTTACGAGTCGGGCAACTACATCAACGGCTCGCCCACGATTTACGACGGCAAGACGGTCTTCGGCGGCTGCGACGCAATTCTCCATGTCATTGATCTGAAGACGGGCGCGCAGGTGAAGGAAGTGGATGGCGGCGCCTACATCGCCGGCTCGGTGGCCATCGCGGATCGCAAGGCTTACTACGGCCACTACGAGAATGAGTTTCTGTGCGTGGATTTGGAGAAGGGCACGAACCTGTGGACGTTCCGCGATCGCGCCTTCCCGTATTTCTCCTCGGCGGCGGTGACGGGTGACCGCGTGGTGTTTGGCGGACGGGACAAGCGATTGCACTGCGTCAATCGCGCCGACGGCAAGGAGCTTTGGGTGTTGCCGACGCGCGGCAAAGTGGACAGCTCGCCCGCGGTCGCGAGCGACAAGGTCGTGGTCGGCTCGGACGACGGGCGCGTGTATCTCGTGCGCCTGAGCGACGGCCAGGAATTGTGGAGCTACGAAATCGGACAACCCGTGGGGAGTTCACCCGCCGTGAGTGATGGACGGTTCGTCGTCGGGTCGGATGACGGCGGCGTTTATTGTTTTGGAGTGAAGAAGTGAAAGACGACACCGGGCGATGAAACGAAAAACCCAACTCAGGCTCTCTGCGGTGAATAGTTTCGTTGCGGCCTTCCTGCTCGCTACGTGCGCCTCGCTTTTCGCCGCAGAAACGTCAGTTCCTGCGGTGCCCGTTTTCCGCAAAGTGGTGCTCGAAACCAATTGCTCCAACCCAATGGAACTGGCGGTGCTGCCGGACGGCCGTGTGCTGTTCATCGAGCGTTTTGGTGCGGTGAAAATTTGGAAGCCCGACACCAAGTCCACCGTTCTCGCCGCCCACATGAATGTGCATGGCACGCTCAACGCCATGAACGCGCGTCAGGAGGACAAGGGAAGCTGGGAAGCCGGGCTGCTCGGCGTGGCGCTTGATCCCGGCTTCGCGAACAACCAATGGGTGTGGCTCTATTACTCGCCCAAGGTCGGCACGGGAAACCAGGTCTCCCGCTTCACGCTGCGCGGCGATGCGCTCGATTTGACGAGCGAGAAGGTTGTCCTGAGTGTGGCCACCCAGCGCGAGGTCTGCTGTCATGAAGCCGGTTCGCTTGCCTTCGACGGGGCGGGTAATCTCTTTGTCTCCACCGGCGACAACACCAATCCCTTCGCTTCCGACGGCTACAGTCCGACCGATTACCGGACCAATCGCTATCCGTGGGATGCGGCTCGTTCCGCTGGCAACGCCAACGATCTGCGCGGGAAAATTCTCCGTATTCATCCCGAGCCGGACGGCACCTACAGCATTCCCAAGGGCAATCTCTTCGCGCCCGGCACGCCGAACACGCGCCCGGAGATTTTCGTGATGGGCTGCCGCAATCCATTCCGCATCGCGGTGGACGCCGCGACCGGCACGCTGAGCTGGGGCGATGTCGGCCCCGACGCGCGCGAGGCGAAGGCGGAGCGCGGCCCGGCGGGCTTTGATGAAATCAACCGCACGCGCGAGGCGGGAAACTTCGGCTGGCCGTTCGTCATCGCGGATAACAAGGCGTATCGCCAATACGACTTCGCCACGAAGCAGTCCGGCCCCGCGCAGGACGCGCAGAAGCCGGTGAATCTTTCGCCGAACAACACCGGCCCGCGGGAGCTGCCGCCCGCCAAGCCCGCATGGATTTCTTATCCCTACTCGGCCTCGACGCGCTTTCCGCTGACGGGCAACGGCGGGCGCACGGCTTGCGCCGGGCCGTTCTATCATTTCAACGCGGCGTTGAAGTCGGAGCGCAAATTGCCCGCCGCGTACGACGGCGCGCAGTTTATTTACGAATGGGAGCGTGGCTGGATTCTCACAGCCAGAGCGGATGAGAAGGGCGCGCCTCGCTTGGAACGCTTCGCGCCGGAAGTGAAACTGAAGCGCCCGGTCGAGATGGAACTCGGTCCCGACGGCGCGCTCTACGCCATCGAGTTCGGCACCAGTTGGGAGAATAACAAGGACGCACAGATCGTTCGCATCGAGCCGATGTAAATTTAGCACGCACCATGAGCACCATCACCATCGCCCCCGCGCCCACGCCAACCGCGCCTCCGATGCAGAAGGAGACGACGGCGGGCAGCTACTTCATCTCGAACTATCCGCCGTTCTCGTTCTGGAAGGCCGACGCCATTCCGCAGTTCCAAGAGGCGCTGGAGCGCGCGCCGGAGCCGGGCAACGACCTCGGCCTCTACACGCACATTCCCTTCTGCCGGAAGCGCTGCCACTTCTGCTACTTCAAGGTCTATACGGACAAGGATGCGGCGGCGATTCGCGGCTACATTGACGCGGTGTTGAAGGAACTCACGGCCTACGCGAGCAAGCCCGTCATCGGTGGACGCAAGCCGCGCTTCCTCTACTTCGGCGGCGGCACGCCGAGCTATTTGTCCGAGAGCCAGTTGAAGTTTCTCAGCGACAGCATGAAGGCGTTGCTCCCGTGGGACGCGGCGGAGGAAATCACTTTCGAGGCCGAACCGGGCACGCTCACGGACCACAAGCTCCAGGCCATTCGCGACATGGGCGTGACGCGCCTGAGTCTCGGCATCGAGCACTTCGACGATCACATTTTGGAAATCAACGGGCGCGCGCATCGCTCGAAGGAAATCATCCGCGCCTACAATTACGCCCGCGAGATCGGCTTCCCGCAGGTCAACATTGATCTCATCGCCGGCATGGTCGAGGAGACGGAGGAGAAGTGGCTTGAGACGGTGGCGAAAGCCGTGGCGCTCCAGCCGGACTCGGTGACAATTTACCAGATGGAGGTGCCGTACAACACGGGCATCTATCAGCGCATGAAGGCCGAGGGAAAACTCGTTGCGCCGGTTGCGGACTGGGACGTGAAGCGCCGCTGGGTGCAGTACGCCTACGGCGAGTTTGAGAAAGTCGGCTACACCGTGACGAGCGCGACGACGGTGGTGCGCGACCCGGCGAAGGTGAAGTTCGTCTATCGCGACGGCCTGTTCTCCGGGGCGGACATTCTTTCCATCGGCGTGGCGAGCTTCGGCCATCTGGCGGGCGTGCATTACCAGAACCACCACGAGTTCCAGCCCTACGTGGACGCTGTGAACGCGGGCCGGCTGCCGGTGTATCGCGCCTACGTGGTGCCGCCGGACGAGCGTTACATCCGCGAGTTCATGCTCCAGCTCAAGCTCGGCGGCGTGAGCGCGGCGAAATTCACCGCGAAGTTTGGCCGCGACCCGCGCGAGCAGTTCGCCAC
>JANNGC010000156.1:0-1503 GCA_031380445.1 Pedosphaera sp. | reverse complement strand
GGTCGTGGTGAAGACGGCGAAGCGTCCGTTCGACGTGATGCTTCCCAACTCACACTTGCCGCTCGCGGCGAGTCCATTCGTGTCCACCGTCACCAGCACAGTCGCGTTCGACCAGGTATCGCGGGCGTAGATGTTCACGCTGCCCAGCGGTGCGCCGCCCGCCACGAGGTTGAGCGCGCGGCTCTCGAAAAAGACCCAGCGGCCGTCGGCGGAAATCTGCGGGGAGCCGGAGAGCGGGATGTTCAGCGAAGGCGCGGGGTCAGCCGGAGCGTTGCCATTCACGTCCACGCTCACGAGGCGGGTGAGTCCGTTCACCATGTCGCGCACGAAGACGTCGCTGGCGTTGTTTGTGTCGCCCGGCGCGAGATTGCTGGCGCGGCTGGCGAAGGCGATGAACTGGCCGTTGGATGACACGCTGGGAAAGTTCGCGTCCGCATTCGCCCCGCCGAAGCCATTCGTGCTCACGCTCACCAGCACGCTGTTGCTGGTCACGAGGTCGCGCACAAAAACATCGAGCCACGGATTGAGGTCATCATTTGTGACGAGGTTGTTCGCGTGGCTGACGAAAACGAGGTGCTGGCCATCGGCGCTGAAGGTGGGATTGAAAGAATTACCGGCGGCGGACCCGCTGGCTTGCGCGCCGGGAGAAACTACGGCGGGGGCGGCGGCGAACACCGGGGCAGCCCAAGCGGCGAAGAGGAGGCAGAGCAGGGGTTTCATAAAATTATTCAGGCACAGCGGCTGGAAAATCTGGAATCAAGACGTGGTTGTTGGGAGCGGGACCACCAATCGCAGCCGAGTCGTAGGGGTCACCCGAATACAGCGACAGCTTTTGCAGCAATGACCTGCCGCCGCCCTGCACACTGCCATCGCTTAGTCCCACATGCCCATAAAGACCATGCACAGCATTTGTGAAAGCAAGAAGGAGGTCGTGACCATCCAACGCATTTGCTGAAATCCCGGTATCACCGCAAAGCGTAGCCCGCGAACTGCGCACGTTTCTGTCCCCGCTGAGGATTGTTCCGGGTCTATCCAACGTCGCATCCAGACCCACCAAATAACTGATCGAAAGATTCTTAAAAGCATTGTTCAAGAGACCTCCCTCGGACGAGGCGCTGAAATCCGAAGCGGGTTTCTTGACGTAATCACTCGGACAAGCGAACACGCGCGGCGTCACCATCTCGTTGGAGAGGGTCGAAAAATGGATGTACGGGTTAATTGAGGCTGGATTTTGGTTGTCGAGATTTCCCGTTCCTCCTTCCGCCCTGCGCACCTGCCATGGAAATTTGTCGCCGTGAACCATCGCCCAAGAGTGAAACCCCGTTCCCACCTGCCTCAAATTATTGAAGCACTGCGCCAGTCGCGAGCGCGAGGCGCTGGCCCCCAGCGCCGGGAGCGCAAGCAGTCCCAACCCGGCGAGAGCGAAGAGGACGGCGAGCAATTCCACGCGGGTGAAGGCCGCAGTGCGGCCCGCAGGCCGACGCGAGTGATCAAGACCCTGTC
>JANNGC010000147.1:0-2271 GCA_031380445.1 Pedosphaera sp. | reverse complement strand
ATGGCGAAGAGTCCTTCCAAGAAACCCAAGGTGGTGATGCTCGGCGTCGGTCTCGACGACGACGGGCACAAGCGCGTGACCAAGGGGCCGAACTTCGCGCTCGTCGGCGGGTCGAAGGACACGCACGAGGAGATGACGGAGAAGGCCATCAAGATCAACGAGAAGCTCGGCGCGAAGGGCAAGTCGCTGGAGACGGTCTCGCGCGAGGAGTTTGACGACATCGCACATGAGGTGGGGCTGAAGCGGCACGAGCCGCCGAGGAACAACTGATTGCTGATGGCCTGCTGACTGAATTTTTCCGCTTCTATGTTCTCGCGTGCGTTCTCCCTCACCCCGGCCCTCTCCCGCTGGGAGAGGGGGAACGGCACACAGCCTCAATGCTACCAAGCGCGCCCGGCTCGACGAACGCTGCATGACTTTCTCCCTCTCCCAGCGGGAGAGGGCCGGGGTGAGGGAGAAATGCGACCACAATGAAACGCATCCTCCACTGGTTCCGGCGCGACCTGCGTTTGCATGACAACACGGCGTTGTCAGAGGCGTGCCGACAAGGTCAGCACGTCATTCCCGTTTTCATTTTCGAGGACGCCTTCCGCACCGGGCCGGATGTCGGCGCGGCGCGGTTGCTTTTTCTGCTGCGCTCGCTGGAGGAGTTGAGGAAGAGCCTGCGCGCCCTCGGCTCCGATCTCATCGTGCGCTTCGGTAAATCGGAAACGGAAATTCCCAAGCTCGTGCGCGAACTGAAAGCCGAGGCCGTCTTCGCCAATCTCCGCTACGAGCCGTACGCGCAGCGTCGTGACGCGCGGGTGTTCAACGTGCTGAACGAAATGGGCGTGGGCTTCGAGACCTTCAAGGACGCCGTGGTGTGGCATGAATTGGAAGTGCTCACGCAGATGGGCAAGCCCTTCACCGTCTTCACGCCCTACTCGAAGGCGTGGAAGGCGCGACGCATTCCCCCGCCCTGCCCCGAGGTCGAGGCCGCGCGGCTGCGTCTGCCGGAGAAGATTCATCCTGAGGAACTGCCGCTCGATCCGGCGACCTTCGGGTTTCCCTGTTCGCAGGAGATTCTGCCCGCCGGTGAATCAGCCGCGCTGCAGCAGCTCGACCAATTTCTTCACGCCAAGGTTTTCAACTACGCCACGTCTCGGGATCGCGCGGATCAGGAAGGCACGTCGCAACTCTCCGCGCACTTTCGCGCGGGCACGATTGGCATCCGCCATGTGCTGCTGAAACTCGCCGCCGCCCGGAAGCGCGCCTCGTCGCCCGCTGCCGCCGCGAGCTGCGACGTGTTCCTGAACGAACTCATCTGGCGCGAATTTTATCTGCAAGTGTTGCACAACTTCCCGCACGTCACGCGCGGCGCGTTCCGTCCCGATTACGACCGGTTGGAATGGAGCGGCACGGACGCGCAATTCGCCGCGTGGTGCGAGGGCCGCACCGGCTTTCCCATCGTGGATGCCGCCATGCGCTGCCTGAACGCCACCGGCAACATGCACAACCGCCTGCGCATGATCGTGGCCATGTTTCTCACCAAGGATTTGCTGATCAACTGGCAGCGCGGCGAACGCTACTTCATGCAGCAACTGACCGACGGCGACACGGCCGCGAACAACGGCGGCTGGCAATGGAGCGCCGGCACCGGCACCGACGCCGCGCCGTATTTCCGAATCTTCAATCCCACCAGCCAGGCCGCGAAGTGCGACCCCGAAGGCAAGTTCGTCCGCCGCTGGATTCCTGAACTGGCGCGAATGCCGGATGAGTCCATTCACGAGCCGTGGGACGAGCCGTTGCTCGCGGGAAAATATCCACCGCGCATCGTGCTGCATGAGGAACAGCGGCCCAAGGCGCTGGCCATGTTTAAGAAGCTCAAAGAATGAAAGCGGATGCCTCCTCAGTCCCATTCCTCTGCCCAACATTCCCCTGACTTATTTCGGGCCGGGACAAGAGAAGTCAGGGGAATGTTGGGCAGGGGAATGAAAACAAACTCGGCTGAAGCGCGGGACGGTTCGTGAACCGGATTTGTGTCTATGACTCTTCTTCCTGCCTCATTCTTCCAGCCTTCGGCGGAAATCGTCGCGCCGAAACTCCTCGGCCACTTCCTCCTGCGCCGCACGCCAGACGGTTCGTGGGCCGGCGGCGCGATTGTCGAAACCGAGGCCTACCTCGCGAATGATCCGGCGTGCCACGGCTTCCGGGGCGAGACGGCGCGGAACCGTTCGATGTTCGGCCCGCCCGGACGCGCCTACGTCTATTTCATCTACGGCAATTACTTCT
>JANNGC010000028.1:0-5694 GCA_031380445.1 Pedosphaera sp. | reverse complement strand
CGGCTCTCCCGAGCGCAGCGTGCGGAACGGTCGTGACTGCTGCGGCTCTGGAGAGCCGCGCGCCGTGCCGAAAAATCTGTAGCCGGGAAACAAACCTTGCCACGCCGGGAGCACTCCGTTTCATTACGCCCCGCCAGGGCCCATGGAATGCAGACTTACGAACCCCGCCAGGGCCGGAAGGCAGCAACGGTAGTTTGCTCGGCATCCGCCGTGGTCACCCTGGCATTTTTCTTCCTGCTCAGAAACGAGAGTCCGGAGAGCGGAAGACCCGGCGCGCGCCTCCGCATTTTTCGTTTTTCATTTTCCATTTTGCCTTCACAGTCCGCGCGTGTCTTACCAAGTCATCGCCCGCAAGTACCGCCCGCAGCGTTTTGCGGACGTGGTGGGCCAGGAGCACGTCACGCAGACGCTCGGCCACGCCATCGAGACGGGCCGCATCGCGCACGCGTATCTTTTTTGCGGCCCGCGCGGCACGGGCAAGACCACGGTCGCGCGCATCTTCGCCAAATGCCTGAACGCCACCGGCGGGCCGAAGGTGGATTTTGCCGAGGACGATGCCAAACCTATCGAAATCGCCGAGGGGCGCTCGCTGGACGTGCTGGAAATTGACGGCGCGAGCAACCGTGGCATTGATGAAATCCGCGAGCTGCGCGAGACGGTCAAATACGCGCCCGCCTCCTCGAAGTTCAAAATCTACATCATTGACGAAGTTCACATGCTCACGAAGGAGGCTTTCAACGCGCTCCTCAAAACGCTCGAAGAGCCGCCGGCGCATGTGAAATTCATGTTTGCGACCACGGAGCCGGAGAAAGTGCTGCCGACCATTCTTTCGCGCTGCCAGCGGTTCGATCTCCGCCGCATTCCGATCAAGCTCATCGTCAATCACCTGCGCGAAATCGCCGGCAAGGAAGGCGTGACCATTGACGAGCCGGCGCTGCACGCCATCGCGCGCGGCGCGGACGGCGGAATGCGCGACGCCGAAAGCGCGCTCGATCAGCTCATCAGCTTTTGCGGCAACGCCATTGTCGAGCCAGACGTGCTCTCGATGTTCGGCCTCACCTCGCAGGCGCAACTGCTCTCGCTCACGGAAGGTTTGCTGAAAGGGGACGTGCCGCTGGTGCTCGGCGAGTTGAACGAACTCGCGCGGCATGGCAAGGACTTGGGCAAGTTCCTCGGCGACTTGCTGCAACACCTCCGCAACCTGCTCGTGTTCCAAATCTCGAAAGGCGACACACGCCTGCTCGAAGTTTCCGAAGCCGAAGCCGCCACGCTCGCCGCGCAGGCCGCACTGGTCAGCACCGAGGGACTGACGCGTGTGATGGAGACGCTGACGCAGACCGAGAGCAACCTGCGCGACGCCGCCTCGAAGAAAATTTTCATCGAGATTTCGCTCATCAAGGCGATGGAGGCGCGCAACGCTGTGAGCCTGGACGCGGTGTTGAAGCGGTTGAATGAGTTGCGTGGGGATGCCGGTTCGGCTTCTTCTGCGCCGACAGTATCTGCGCCGACGCGCGCGCCCGTCGCGGCGGCAGCACCGGCTCCGAGACCGGCAGCGGCTCCCGCTCCTGCGCCCGTGCGTCCGGCGCAAGTGGCGGCTGTGCCTGTTCCTGCTTCTACCGGCGACATTGACCTCGCTGCTCTCTGGCCAAACTTGATTGACGCGATTGGCCGCGCCAGTCCGTTTGCCCGCAGCTACTTCATCGAGGCGCACCCGATGTCCTTTGCGAAAAATGTTTTCACCATCGGCTTTGATCCTGAGTTCGCCGACCACATCGGCATGGTGGACAACGCGAAGAACCACGCGCTCATCACGACGAAGCTGGCGGAACTCGGCATCCACGGCGCGCAGGTGAAAATTGTGAAGGACACGCGCCCGCAGGACTTCACCATCGCCGCGCCGTCGGTGCCAGAGCCAGTGACAGCACTCGCCGCTGCGGCTCCCATTCCCAGCTTTGCCGCGCCACCGCCGCCGAGCAAACCCGCCGCCCTCGCGCCCGTACCAAAGCCGGTGCAACTCGATCACGCGGAATTCAAAAACGATCCGCTGATCAAAAAAGCGCTGGAGATTTTCAAAGGCACCATCGTGGATGTGCGCGGCTGACGCTTTTTTACTTTCAACCTTCAACCTTCAACTTGTAACTCACACCCATGTCGAGCATTGGAAAATTGATGAAACAGGCTGCGCGGATGCAGCAGCAGATGGAACAAACGCAATCGTCGCTGGCCGCGCAAACCGTCGAGGCCACCAGCGGTGGCGGCGCGGTCAAAGTCATCGCGCGCTGCGACGGCACCCTCGCCACGATCAAAATTGATCCAGCCGCGGTGAATCCCGCCGACGCGCAACTGCTGGAGGACATGATCGTGACCGCCGTGAACCAGGCGCTCACCCAAGCCAAGGATATTTCCAACGCCGAAATGGGCAAGATCACGCAGGGGTTGAATCTGCCAGGGATGTGAGGAGTGTGAGGACGAATAACGCACCAGGCAAAATGGCAAGCGCCACCCGGCTGGCCATCCAATCGCCGTTCGTCATTCGTCATTCTTAATTTCCTCGCGTGCTTCCCGAACCCATCACCGCCCTCACCGCCGCGCTCGGCAGGCTGCCTGGCGTGGGGCCGCGTTCCGCCGAGCGCATCGCGTTGCACCTCGTGCAGGCGGATGAGCCGGGCGTGCGGCTGCTGGCGCAAACCATCGTCACTGCCCGCGAGCGCATCCGGCTGTGTTCGATTTGCGGCGCGCTGACTGAAGTGAATCCGTGTTCGATCTGCGACGACGCGCGGCGTGATGCCTCGCTCGTCTGCGTGGTCGAGCGGCCCACGGATATTCTGAGCGTCGAGAAGGCGAATTTCTTTCGCGGCAAATACCATGTGCTCGGCGGAAAAATTTCTCCGCTCAACGGCGTCGGCCCGGAAGACCTCCGCATCAGCCAGCTCGAAGCGCGGTTCCAGACGGAGCCGATTCGCGAAGTGGTGCTCGCCCTGCCGACCGACGTGGAAGGCGATGCCACCAGCTACTATCTCGCGAAGCAGCTCGGCGCGCGCGGCGTGAAGGTGACCCGCATCGCCCACGGCCTGCCCGCCGGCAGCGGCCTCGATTTCGCCGATGATCTCACGCTCACCCGCGCCCTCGAAGGCCGGAGGGAGATGACTTGAAAGTCAAAGCCGTCGTCTTTGATCTCGGCAAGGTGCTGGTGGATTTCGACTACGGACTCGCCGCGCGCCGTCTCGCGGAAGACTCGACCGTCAGCGCCGCCGAAGTTCGCGCCGTCATTGACCAGACGCCGCTCCTGTTCCGTTACGAGGGCGGGCAGATGACGACGCAGGATTTTTTTTCCGAGGTCAAAGCGCGCATCAGCTTTCGCAGTGGCTTCGAGGAATTCGCCGCCCCCTTCGGCGACATCTTCACCGAGCTGCCCGAGATGATTGCCCTGCACGCGGAGATTCGTGCGCGCGGCCTGCCCACCTTCATCCTGTCGAACACGAACGACATCGCCATCAGCCACATCCGCCGCCGTTTTCCGTTCTTTGCGAATTTCGACGGCTACGTCCTCTCCTACGAATGCGCCGCGCTCAAACCACACCCTCGCATCTACGAAATCACCGAGCAACGCACCGGCTGCCGTGCCGCAGAAATCCTCTTCCTCGATGACAAGCCGGAGAACGTGGAAGCCGCCGCCCAGCGGGGCTGGCAGACGATTTGCCACGCGTCAGTGGCGGAGAGCAGTGCGAAGGTGCGTTCACTTCTGGGCTGATATGGACTGCGGTGGAAAATCTGGTGCGTGCAGCCGGTCGCACCAATTGTCTCGGGTGCCGGAAAAACTTCGTGACAAGGAAAAGTCGCTCCCTATATTTCGCCGCTCTTGGCGACTGACCCTATGGTCTAGCGGTTAGGACACCTCCCTTTCACGGAGGGAGCCCGGGTTCGATTCCCGGTAGGGTCGCCAACTTTCTGCTCGTTCGACTATCTCCGCCGCCGCTTCGCCGGCCCGAAGAAGTAGCCGCCGCTCAAACGCACGCCGCGCGCAGCGCCGACGGGAGGCGCACCCTTCTTGTCCACGTCGAAGAGCGCGGTGTATTCGTAGGGGAATTTCTCCATCTTCACGCGCTCGATTTTTTTCCCGATGAAACGCTCGATGCGCTCCACGTAGGACTGGTCCTCGGCGCACATGATGGTGAAGGCGTCGCCGCGCGACTCGGCGCGGCCGGTGCGGCCGATGCGGTGGACGTAATCCTCCGGGTGCAGCGGCACGTCGTAGTTCACCACATGGCTCACGTCCGCGATGTCCAGTCCGCGCGAGGCGATGTCCGTGGCCACGAGCACTTCAAACATGCCGTCGCGAAAACCTTTCAGCGCCTGCTCGCGCTCGCTCTGCGTGCGGTTCGAGTGCAGCACGGCCACGGCGTGATTGTTCTTCTTCAGCAGCCGTCCGACGTTGTCCGCGCGATCCTTCGTGCGGCAGAACATGATCACCGAGTCGTAGTGAACTTCTTCGAGCAGCGCGAGCGTGAGGTCGAGCTTCTGCCGCTCGGCCACGGGGTAGATGACGTGCTTGATGGTTTCCGCTGGCGAACGACGTGACCCGATCTCGATGGTCTGCGGCTCCCGCATCGCCCACTGGATGAGGTAATCAATCTCCGGCGGAATGGTCGCGGAGAAGAGCAGCGTCTGTCGTTTGGCCGGGCACTTCTGCACGATGCGTTTCACGTCGGGGAGGAAGCCCATGTCGAGCATCCGGTCGGCTTCGTCGAGCACCACGAATTCCACGTTGTCCAGCTTCGCGCGCCCTTCCTGCATGTGATCGAGCAGGCGTCCGGGCGTGGCCACGATGATGTCCGCGCCGCCCTTGAGCGCCTCGTTCTGCGCGCCGTAGCCGACGCCGCCGAAGACCACGGCGACTTTGAGATCTGAGAAGCGTGCGAAATCGCGGATGGCCGTCTCGACCTGCGCCGCGAGTTCGCGCGTGGGTTCGAGGATGAGCGCGCGCGTGCGGTTCTGCGGCGGGCCGAGTTTCGTGAGCATGGGCAGCGCAAAGGCCGCCGTCTTGCCCGTGCCCGTCTGCGCGGAGCCGATGACGTCATGCCCCTCCATGATGAGCGGGATGGCGCGCAACTGAATGGGCGTAGGCTCCACGTAGCCCATGGCCTTGATGCCCTCGAGCACCGACTCCGACAAACCAAGTTTAGCAAATGGCATGGGGCGGAGCGTAGTCGGCAAAAGCAAAAGGCCAAACACCAAAAATCACCGCTGGGTGGAGCGGCGAACCGCCGAGTCCGCAGTTCTTGGAGAAAGAACGGACTTGGCCAAAAAAGTTGCGGCGAGGAAATCCGGCGGCCAGTTTCGATGACGTGGAACACTCGTTCGCCCCCCTTTGACTGACGCGTCGCTGGTTGAGGAATTTACGGATTGAACCTGGTTACGCGTGCGCCAGCGTGAGCAGCGCCACGGTGTGTCCATCCTAGCCGACAAACTCCATTTCGAGTGCAGCGAGCAACCTTGGGCCGCCACTCGGCTCGGAGAGGCTCGCGGTGCTCGCGTCGGCTCCGCCGACCGATGGGGTTCGACGGAGGGCACGGACTCACACCTTGGGTGACACTTTAGACTCACAGCCTGGGTAACACTTCTAAGGCACCTATGCCTTGGAACAAGAGAAGTGAGTTTCATCAACGCTACGCTTTCATCCAACAAACACGGACG
>JANNGC010000026.1:0-3779 GCA_031380445.1 Pedosphaera sp. | reverse complement strand
CATGCGCGGAGTTTCAGCAGACGGAGGATCGCGGGTCAATGGCGGGGGCATTGGAGCGCCGAGCACCGGCTCGGCGTGCTGCGTCGTCCTGGTTCGCGCCGAGCTGGTGCTCGGGCTCCTTCACTTCACAAACTTCTGCTCGCGCAGCCAGAACAGGCAGTCCGCCGCCCACGGATGATTCTTGCCAAGGCCAAGGCCGTGCGCGCCTTTTTGATAAACATGCAGATCGAACGGCACGCCCGCGCGTTGCAGCGCGGCGGCGAAGTCGAGCGAGTTCTCCACCTTCACCGCCTTGTCCTCGACGGTGTGCCAGAGAAATGTCGGCGGCGTATCCTTCGTGACCTGCGTTTCGTTCGAGAGCAGTTTCACGAGTTCGGCGGAAGGTTCTTTGCCGAGCAGATTGTTCTTCGAGCCTTGATGCGTGTTCGGCCCCATCGAGATGACCGGGTAGCAGAGAATGCCGAGGTCGGGCCGGCTGCTTTCGCGCTCCACCGCATCCGTCGCGTCGGCTTTTCCCGCGTCGAAATGCGTGAGCAACGTCGAAGCAAGATGCCCACCCGCCGACGAGCCGATGATGCCCACGCGCTTGGGATCAATTTTGAATTCCGCCGCGCGCGCCCGCACCACCCGCACCGCCCGCGCCGCGTCCTGCAACATTACGGGATGACGATAGCCCGCCGAGCCAAGGCGATACTTCACGACGAAGCAGGTGATGCCGTTCGTCACGAACCAGTCCGCGTAGCCTTTGCCCTCGTGGCCCGCGAGTCCGCCATAGCCGCCGCCGGGCAGGATGACCATCGCCGCGCCCGTCGCGATGGCGGGATCGGCGGTCTGGACGGTGAGCGTGGGAACGTCCTTGTCCGCCGTGCCGAGCGCGCCGGGAGCGCCATCCGGCCAGAGCGGGAAGGTGGTTTGCGCCCGGGCAACGACAACGCAGAACAAGAGCACGAGAAAATGGAGCGGTGATTTCATGCGCGCACTTTGGGGAAGCGCGCGGACAGTTTCACGGAGTTTTTCGGACGAGAAATTTTCCCACCAATCCACGCTTGACGCCCGTCCGCCAATCGCTAGAACGGACTCACCAACCAAGCCCCATTTATCATTATGAAAAAAATCATCCTCCTCCTTTGTGCCGGTCTGGCCTTCATCCCGGCGCGCGCCGCCGACTCGATCACGTTCTCGGAAGTCTTGCGCGACGTGAACGTCTGCTACCGCGATCCAGAGTTCGGGACCAGTTGCGAGGTGGAACAGCGCAACAGCGGGCGCGTCTCCGCGCGCGTGACCATTCCCGGCTTGAGCACGGAGGTTTTCACCGAGGACACTGAGATCAGCGGCAGCATCGGCGGGCTGTCACTCGGCGGCACCTTGGGCGACGCCCAGAGCTCTGGTCCGAACCGCGCCATCTTCCTGATCACCGAAGAATATGAAGTGGAAACGCCGAACGGCGACATCATCACCCGCTACCGGCGCATCGGCACCGTCTCATTCACCCGCGCGCGCGACATCCTGACCATGAACGCCTCGTTCAGCGAACTGCCGGAAAGCATCGTGGCCGACGCGGGTTCTTGGGATGAAGCCACCGGCTTGGGCCAGACGCAACTGTCCCTGTCCGCAGGAAGCCTTAGTTTCAGCAAGAATGTTAATTTCAAAGCCCGCGTCACCAGCCAGCGCAACCGCGACCCCGAGGGGGAGCCGCTGTACACCGTCACCATTCTAGGCCAGGCCGACTTCACCCGACCGACCGTGACCATCGCGGCGCCACGCAACCGCGCGACCACGACCAACGACACCGTCACTTTTCGCGGCACGGCCCGGGACAATTTCGCCGTGGCGGAAGTTCAATACCGGGTGGGCGAGGAAGACTGGTCCACCTCCGAACTCACCTACGGCCGCGTCACCCAGTGGATCGCTGAAGTGCCGGTGGCTCCTGGCACCAACGTCGTGCAAGTGCGAAGCCTCGACTTCGAGGGGCTGGAATCAAAGCCGGTCACACGCACCATCCTGCGTCCGTGATGGAATCGGCAGGAGGCCCCGCGCATTTTGCGTTGAACTCCCGCCCTCCTTCACTGCCATAGTCCGGCCGCGCCGTCGGCAGATGCCGCGCGGCTCGCGAAAAACGAACTATGTCCGGACACGCATCGCACCCTGTCGAACTGCTGCGCTTCAATACTTGTGGCTCAGTAGACGACGGAAAATCCACGCTCATCGGTCGCCTGCTCTACGACTCGAAGTCGTTGATGGAAGATCAACTCGAGGCGCTCGAACGCTCCGCCGACATCACCGGCGGCGGGCAGATCAATCTCGCCAACCTCACCGACGGCCTGCGTGCCGAGCGTGAACAGGGCATCACCATTGATGTCGCCTACCGCTACTTCGCCACGCCGAAGCGCAAATTCATCGTCGCCGATACGCCGGGCCATGTGCAGTACACGCGCAACATGGTCACGGGCGCGAGCACCGCGAACCTCTCCATCGTGCTCGTGGACGCGCGCCTCGGCGTCATCGAGCAGACGCGCCGGCACACCTACCTCGCGGCGTTGCTCGGCATTCCCCACCTCGTCATCGCGGTCAACAAGATGGACCTCGTGGACTGGAGCGAAGAACGCTTCCTCGAAATCCGCGACGCCATCGAAGATTTTCTGCCCAAGCTCGACGCCTTCAAGGACGTGAAGTTCCTCCCCATGAGCGCGCTCAACGGCGACAACGTGGTGGACACGTCCAAGCACACGCCGTGGTATTGCGGGCCGAATCTGCTGGGCCACCTCGAGTCCGTCCACATCGCCAGCGATTGGAACATGAGCGGATTCCGCTTCCCCGTGCAGTGGGTCAATCGCCCGAACAATCCCACGGACAAAAATCTCCACGACTTCCGCGGCCTGAGCGGGCAAGTCTGCGGCGGCATCGTCAAGGTCGGCCAGCAGGTGATGATTCTCCCCAGCGGCCTGCGCAGCAAAGTGAAGGAGATTTGGACTTACGACGGCCCGCAACAGGAAGCCTTCTGCCCGCAGAGCGTCACACTCGTGCTTGAACACGACATCGACGTCAGCCGGGGCGACATGATCATCAGCGCGGAAAATCGTCCGGGCATGAGCAGCGAACTCTCCGCGCGCGTCTGTTGGATGAATCCCAAGCCACTGCAAGTGGGCCGCAAGTATTTCCTCAAGCACACCACCAGCACCGTGCAGGCCGTGGTCGCCGCGCTCGAAAGCAAAATCAACATCCAGACCTTCGACAGCGAGCCGGCCACCGAACTCGCGATGAACGAAATCGGGCACGTCCGCCTGCGCACCGCCAAGCCGCTCGTCTTCGACGGCTACAGCAGCAACCGCCTGACCGGCTCCTTCATCCTCATCGAACAGGGCACGAATCACACCGTCGCCGCCGGCATGTTGGCCGCGCCCACGGAACTGGTGAAGCCGGAGTACGACGACTTCACGATCTGAAGCGACGTAGCGCCGGCTTTCCAGCCGGCAAGTTGCGAGACTTTCCGGTCTCGTGTTGGCGTTATTGACCGGTGGCGCAACCTGAAATTCACACCGTGAGCGGAGCGAGGCGAACGCCGTGAGCATCTCCCCGGCGGGGCGAGGGTGCGGAGATGCTCACATTGCTGGCGCCCCGACTCCGAGTCGGGGCAGACAGGGTTCGACGGAGGGCACGGACTCACACCTTGGGTGACACTTTAGACTCACAGCCTGGGTAACACTTCTAAGGCACCTATGCCTTGGAACAAGAGAAGTGAGTTTCATCAACGCTACGCTTTCATCCAACAAACACGGACG
>JANNGC010000108.1:0-2011 GCA_031380445.1 Pedosphaera sp. | reverse complement strand
GGATTTTTGCCGACGATTTATCAGGGCGTGCCGTTCCGCAAAAGCGGCGACCCGGTGCTGTTCCTCTCCAATCCCGCCGGCATCACGGACACGATGCAGCGGCGCACGCTGGATTTGATCAAGGACTTGAACGAGCAAAAGCTGGAGACGATGGGCGACCCCGAGATCGCCACGCGCATCAACTCGTTCGAGATGGCGTTCAAGATGCAGAGCAGCGCGCCGGAACTGATGGACGTGTCGAAGGAATCGCCCGAGACGCTGAAGATGTACGGCGTGGAAGTCGGCAAGCCGAGCTTCGCGATGAACTGCCTGCTCGCGCGCCGGATGATCGAGCGCGGCGTGCGCTTCGTGCAGTTGTTCCACGAAGGCTGGGACCATCACAGCGATGTGGTGCCCGGCGTGAAAGTTCAGACGAAGAAAACGGATCGGGCCAGCGCGGCGCTGATCAAGGATTTGAAGCAGCGCGGGCTGCTCGATGACACGCTGGTGCTGTGGGGCGGCGAATTCGGGCGCACGCCGATGGTCGAGTCGAACGCGGACTTTGGCCGCAAGCTCGGGCGCGACCACCATCCGCAGGCGTTCTCGATGTGGATGAGCGGCGGCGGCATCAAGCCCGGCGTGACCATTGGCGAGACGGATGAACTGGGCTTCAACATCACGAAGGACAAAGTTCACGTCCACGATCTGCACGCCACGATCCTGCACCTGCTCGGCTTCCATCACGAGAAGCTCACCTACCGCTTCCAAGGCCGCGACTTCCGGCTGACGGATGTGGAGGGGGAAGTGGTGGAGAAGCTGCTGGTTTAACCACTCAGGCTCGCAGCATCTTTCCACCTTTCGCCCGGCGAGGCGGTCGCGCGACCTGCGCTTTTGAAATTGGTTGGGCCGGACCCGTGACGGGCCCGGACCCAACCCCGCCTCCAGAATTGAAGGGGCCAGTTCCTCACACCAGACAGAAATGCTACCGCCCGGCGAGTGTCGCGCTATGGGGTGTTTCCCTGAAGTTCGGAACGCAATTGAAGTGCGTGCGGTTTCGCAGGCGTCATCTCGTAGGCATCAAAATGCGAAGCGCAGGCCGAGCCGGGCGAGACCGTAGTATTTCGTCTCCTCCGGGTACACGAGGCGCGCGTCCGCGAACACGCCGATGTGCGGAGTGAAACGGAATTCCAAGCCGCCGCCGAACTGGCCGAACGCCACTTCGAGGCCGTCGAACTGATAGCCGCCGCCGGCAAACGCGTAGGGAGCGAAGCCGCTTTCACCGATCGGGAAGCGCCCGATCACATTGCCCGAGGCGCTGTCCACCAAGGCTCCGGTGTTGTTCTCCGAATACAGGTCGCCGCCAATGCCTACGTAGCGACAGAAGAAATAGTTCAACCCGAGACCGGCTCCGAGTTCGCCGTTCTCCCGGACTCGGCGCCCGGACAAATGTTTGAGCGTGTAGCGCCCGACCGAGCCGCTGCCGAACAGATCGAGCGAGAGTTCGTGGGCGCGATACAGGACGGGCTTGTCGTATTTCATCCCGTGGTCGTTCGTCCCGTGGTGATCCGCCCAGGCGGAGGTGGTGGCCAGCAGCAGGAGGATTGCTCCGGCGCGTATTTTGTTTTTCATAAGTTTGATCATGGCGGCGATGCTACGGACGGAGCGGTCTCGCGCTATGGGGTCTTAACCTAGGGTGAGCGGCCTGGGCGCTGGTGGCTCCACCAGTCCGCCCGGGTCGCGTGGATTTAGCAACAGCCCGTCGAGCAGGATTCTTTGACGGCCTTTTCGATTGCCTCGCGGGTTTCGCCTGTGCGCTTCTGAATGCGGCCGAGCAGTTCCTCCTGCTTGCCTTCCACGAACTGGAGATCGTCATCCGTGAGCTTGGCCCATTTCTGTTTCAGCTTGCCCTTGGTGATGTTCCAGTCGCCCTTGATTTCGAGTGTGGTCATAATGCTTTGTTTTTCTTGTTTGTAGTCGCCGTCAAGGAGGAACGTTATGCGGAGCACCGAGGCTTTCCCATGGGGTGTTACCC
>JANNGC010000106.1:0-7879 GCA_031380445.1 Pedosphaera sp. | reverse complement strand
CACCGTGAAAAGCTCAAGTCGGCTGGATGGTTTCAACGCCTCCGGTCTGCGAGCGGTGAAGCGGCCTGAAGGCCGCGCTCCGTCACTCCATTGAACGAGTCTCAATAGGGTGCGCCGCTCGGCTCACGTGCCGCCCGCTCTGCGCGGGCGGAGTGCTCGCAGCGCGAGCACTTCCACCATGACCCCGTAGCAGGCTACTTCACCGGCTCCGCATTCCACACTTTGAGGTCGTCGAAGAGTCCGTCTTTTCCTGCGACGCCAAATTCGATTTTGGACTTGGTGGCATGGCCGATGCCGGAGGATTTCAAGTAGGCGGCCGGCTGACCGTCCAGCGTCACGCGCATTTCCTCGCCCACCGTCTCGACGACGAGCGTGTACCATTTGCCGGTTTGCAACTTGGCGGGATACGTCACCTGCCGGCCTTCGAGCAGCTTCTTGCGCTCGTCCCTCTTCGCGGGGTCTTTGCTCATCTCGTAAATGTCGTTCCGCATGTTGCCGTCGCGCTCATCGATGATGGTCACGCCATTCGTGCGGACCTGGGCGCGGCAGAGATGTCCGTAGTGCGCGCCGGTGTATTTGCGGTCGTCGAACTCCACGTCAATCATCGAGGCACCCTCGAAGCGAATCTTCACCTCCACCACGCTGTCCTTCGTCGGAAGCTCCAGCCCATGCACGGCGGCGTGGGCGGTGATGGCGGGTTTGCCATCGGCGGCGGGAACATTCTTGTCGCGCGTCTGCGTGCCTTTGAGCGCGCCGTTCTCGACGGCGAACGTCGGCACGACCTTGTGCCAGGCCTTGGCCGGCTCGCCGGAGAAATCATCGGAGAAGAGCAACTCCTTCTTCTTCGCAATCGAGCTAGCGGGAACGGCAGGTCGTTCCGCCGCGCCGGACGCCACGGCGATGAGCAAGGCCAAGATGAGGAGAGGTCGTGTGTTCATAAATTTAGAAAATGACTTTCAGTTGAAGCGTCCCGGCTTCGGCTCCTTCTGCTTCTCCTCCTCCAGCTTCTCGCGGAGGACGTGCAGCGTGGCGAGAGTCAGTTCGCGGAGTTCGTCGCTGCGATTGGTGAGCTGGCCTTCGAGTTCGGCGATGCGCGTCTCGTAGGCCTGAATGCGCTCGGGCAGGTGCAGCGCCACGACGCGGGCTTCGAGTTGCGCCAACTCGGCTTGCGCCTGCTGATGCGTTTCGAGGAGCGCGGCACGTTGCGAGTAGAGACCTTGCACCAGACTTTGCTTCGCAAAATCCGTCAGGTCGGCGAGCGCGCGTTCCTTCATCGCCTGCTCGTTTTGCGCGCCGCCTTCCGTCAGTGCGCCGACGGTCGTGCCCGGCAGCAATTGCTTGGGCGTGCCGAGGCCGCTGCGGCGGAGCATCATCATCAAGCACGCCAGCATGGCAACGAGCGAGATGAGCGCGCCGGCGATCCACCACACGGCGGCGTTCGAGCCGGAGGCGGGCGCGGTCACGGCCACTTGAATCGGCACAGCGGCGGCAACAGGCGGCGGATTGGAAACTACCGGCGCGGGCGCAGGCGGAGTCGCCACCGCGACGACCGGAGCCACGGGCGGCGCGAGGTCCAAGTCGGACGATCCGACGCGCGCTTTGCCAATCAATTTGCCGTGATGAAAATTCGGCCCCGAGTCGCTGGCCGTGCCGTCGTCGAAATTCCACAAGTGCGTCAGGCCGTCCTCCGTGCCGTGCATCCGCTTGAACATGCCGTCGCGAATCTGCGCCACCGTGCGGCGATGATCCCACACGCGCACCTCGTCAATGTCGCCCTTGAAATCCTTGTCGAGCGGCCCGCGCGCCAGGCCGCGTCCGAGGACGTTGGTCTGCGGGACTTTGATGTCGGCGAAGGTCAGCGCGTTGGTGTGCTGAGCGGCGAGGCGTCCGTTGACGTAGAGCTGCATCCCGCCCGGCCCGCTGACGGCGGCGAGATGAATCCACTCGTTGGTGCGCAACAGTCCGCGCGCGGTGGCCGTGAACATCGAGGACGGATCATTCTTCGCGAAGCGGGGGTAGATGTTGAAGCGCAGATCGGAGTTGGTCATGTGGTTGAACACGCTCACCGACTGATAGCCCGCGCCAAACTCGAACACGCGCGAGTACCACGCGAACTCCTTCCACTTCGCCCACACCTCGACGGTGGACTGCGTGAGATCGCGGAAAATGTCCGGCGGCAATTCCACGTAGCTCCCCTGCCCGTCCAGCTTGAGCGCGCGATTGGTGACGGCGGTGTTCTGCGCGGAGACGTCCAGCGTGAAGAGTGCAAGCGCGAGGAAGAGGACGCGCGAAAACTGTTTGGGTTCAATCCATGCCTTGAGCAAGTGCATGGGCGAGTTCAGCACCACGGAAAGTTTTTGGCAAAAGCAAAGACGCGCGCCGGAGAAAAAAGGAGCGCACCGCTAGAGCGAACCAATCACGTCGCGGTGGGTGGGATTCGGCTGGCCGGGCTGGAACGATTCGAGATGATCGAGAGTCGCGATCACTTCACCGTCATTTGGAAACACGTCGGCCAGCGCCGCCGTCAGTTCCTCGCCCAGTCGCTGCGGCTCCGCTTCGGCGCGGAGGTTGATGATGAGTTGCGCGCTGGCGACGGGCACGGAGAGCGTCTGCGAAAGCTCGGGGACGTGGTCGTTGCGCACGAGATTGATCACGGCGAGGTCGCTCAGGCCTTCGTCGGGACTCAACGTCATTTTCAGATGCGCGACCTCGGCACGGGCTTCCGAAAGACGGCGTTGGAGCGAGTGACACAAGGCGCGCACGGCCTGGTTGCCGTCGAATTCACCACGCACGCCGCGCAAGGCCACGGTGGCGTTCAGCCAGCCGAGCAGCGCCTCGCCTTCGCCGTAAAGCGCGTAGTCCACGGGCATGGTGTCGCGCGCGATCTGTTCGGCGGAATCAAGACGGGCGAACCATTCCTCCAGTCCGGCACCGGTGCGTGCCGAGGTCGTAATGATGTGTGCGTGAGGAAATTCTACCGCGAGCTTTGCGCGCAGTTCTTCCAGCCGCGACGCTTCCACCAACTCCGCCTTGTTGATGACGATGAGGTCGGCTTCCTCCAGTTGCTTGCGGTAGATGTAGAGCACCTTCTCAGAAAACTTTCCGCCCTCTTCCAACCCGAACACGCGCGCCGCACGCACCGGGTCCACCAGCACGCTCAGAGGCGCGATGGAAAAACTGTCGCCGTAAATGCGCCGCAGTGGATACGTCACTGTCGCCACCAGATCGGTGCAACTGCCCACCGGCTCCGCGATGAACACATCGGGCCGGGTGGCGGTGTCGAGCTTCTTGGCCGCGTCCACCAGCGAGTTGAAGCGGCAGCAGAAGCAGCCGCCGGGAATTTCTTCCGTGGCAAAACCGCGCGAGCGCAGCATCGCCGTGTCCACAAGCTCGCGGCCTTGATCGTTGGTGATGAGTCCGACGCGCAGCCCTTGCTTCGTCAAACGCTCGGCGAGCCGCGCGACCGAAGTGGTTTTCCCCGCGCCGAGAAAACCGCCGATCATGATGTAGCGAGATTTTGGACTCATGTGCTTTCAGCTTTCTGCTTCGAGAGGATCAAATCAATCGCGCGGTCTAGATGGTCGCGGTAGGCGTTCACGTCCAGGCAGCGTTCGTCGGGCGTGCCGCGCACGGCGTAGAGCCAGCCTTCGGCGTAGGGTTGCTTATCAACGAGCGAAATTTTTTCGCGCAACGCCGGATTGCTGCCGAGGAAATTCCCCGCCGCCACGCAATAGACATCCGAGATGGCCTTGAAGCCCTCGACCCAGCCGACGATTTGCCCGACGGCGACGCTGGCGTTTAGCTCCGTCTCAAAGCCGTGATCCACCATGTCACCGAGCATTCGCGTGGCGAATTTTGTCAGGCCGATGCGCCAGGAATCGTCCGGCTGGCGCGCGAGCCAGCAGTGGGAGCGCGAGTAGAGACAGTCCATCGGCAGGTGCGTGACGAACGTCGAGCGCTTGTAGAACAGAGTCTTGGGTTTGCCGGAATCCACGCGCGCGACGCTAACGGCGGGCAGTTGGAGTTCAAGCTTCAGCTTGTCCGCGGAGGACGCTGAAGCGTGAAGTGCAACGAAAATTCTCGCCTCGCCCGCACGCCGTCGCTCAAATCCCGCCGTGATTTACTTCGACCATAACGCGACCACGCCGTTGCTGCCCGAGGCACGAAACGCGTGGCTCGAAGTGAACGCTAAATTTCCCGGCAATCCCTCCAGCCCGCACCGGCTCGGCGCGCGCGCGGATCATTTGCTCACCGTGGCGCGGGAAAAACTCGCGACGTTTCTCGGCTGTCACGCGACGGAGATTGTCTTCACTTCCGGCGCGACCGAGTCGAACAACACCGCGCTGCATCATGTCGCGCGCACCAAGCCCGCCGATGCCGAAGTATGGGTTTCCGCCGCCGAGCATCCGTGCGTGCTGGAGCCGGCGCAGTTCTTTTTCGGCGAGAAGTTGAAACTCATCCCCGTGAACCGCGACGGCGTGACGGATCTGCACTGGCTCGAGATCGAGTTTCGGAAGAAGCGTCCCGCGCTCGTCGCGGTCATGGCCGCGAACAATGAGACCGGCGCGTTGCAGGCGTGGGAAGAAATCAACCAGCTCTGCCGCGTTCACCAGACGCCCCTCCTCTGCGACGCCGCGCAGTGGATCGGCAAGCTGCCCGCGCGCGGTCTCGGCGACTGCGACTGGGTCACGGGTGCGGCGCATAAATTTGGCGGGCCACGCGGCGTGGGTTTTTTGAAGGTGCCGTCGAGCCTGTCGGTGGTGCCGCTCATTCGCGGCGGGCCGCAGGAGGAACTGCGCCGCGCGGGCACGGAAAACGTCGCGGGCGTGATCGCGATGCTCGCCGCCCTGGAAGTGCGCGAGGCGCAAATCGCGCGCGGCGAATACGGCGTGCGCGCGGTGTTCCGAGAATCGTTCGAGCGGCAGTTGCTCGCCGCGCTGCCCGGCGTGGAAATCATTTCCTCCGGCGCGCGCCGGCTTTGGAACACCGTGACCGCCCTCATGCCCGAGGCCGATTGCCAGCAGCGCTGGGTGGTGAAACTCGACAAGCTCGGCGTCGCCGTCTCGACCGGCTCCGCGTGCGCGAGCGGGAAGGAAGAGGCGTCGCACGTCCTGTGCGCGATGGGCCGGGCGGACGACGCGGCGCGCGCGCTGCGTTTCAGCGCGGGCTGGGAGACGACGGAAGCGGAATGGCGCACGCTGCTGCTCGCGCTGGAATCCATTCCCGAAAAAATTTCACCGCGCGCCGGAAAAAAACTGGCGAAGCGCGCCGTTCGGAGCTAACCGTTGCCCACAGCGAAAACCCAGACCAGCGAGGCGCACCCGTGCGATCCCTTCTGTCCAAGTTTTCCAAGAAACCATTTGGCCCCGGTGGGGCCGTCGGATGCTTAAAATCTGTGTGTGGCATCCGGCAGCCCGCCGGGGTGTTTCTTTTTAGCGCGCCGGTCTCCGACCCGGCGCGGTTCTCCCAGTCAGTTCAACGAGCCGGGTCGGAGACCGGCGTTCCAAACGTCCACCCCGTCGCCGATGCTTCCAGTTGCGCGAAATCGTTCCAGCGTGCTATGCCACTTCCATGCAAACGTCCGCCCCGCCTCCCGGCCCATCCCGACGCCCGATGGATGACGCGCGGCTGCGCATCGCGCGCATTTCCGTCGCGAAGAAGGAACTGCTCCAGGTCTTGCGCCAGGTTTGTGAAATCAGCGCGCGCACGCTGGACGTGGAGCGCGTGGGCATCTGGTTTTACGCGCCGGAAAAGTCCGCGATCCGGTGCGCGTGCCTGTTCGAGAAATCCAAGGCGATCTTCTCCGAGGGAGCCGTGCTGCACGCGGCGGATTTTCCCGCCTACTTCGCCAGCCTCGAAGTGCGCAAAACCATTCCGGCGGAACATGCGGACTTTGATCCGCGCACGTCGGAACTGGAGGCCAGCTACCTCACGCCGCTGAACATCACCTCCATGATTGACGCGCCCATCATGGTGAACGGCGAGGTGCGCGGCGTGGTCTGCCACGAACAGGTGGGCACGACGCGCGAATGGTCCACCGAGGAGCGCGACTTCGCCGGCTCGGTGGCGGACCTGATCGCGCTGAAGATCAAGGGCGCGGAACTGGAGCAGTTGCGCGGGCTGCTGCGGGAGCGGGAGACGGACCGGGCGGCGTTGCGCGAGCACGAGGCGGTGGCGCGCATGGCCGCCGGCGTGGCGCATGATTTCAAAAACTTTCTCACCGTGGTGCTGACCGGGGCCGAGCAAATTTTGCAGATGGTGCCGAAGGAGTCGGAGGCGGCCGAGGTGGCGCAAAACATTCTCCACACGGCGGAGCGCGGGATTGTCATCACGCGCGACCTGATGGCGATTGGCCGGCGGCAGGCGGCGCGGCCGAAAATTTTGCAGCCCGCCGAGGTCATCGGGCGGTTTCTCCACATGCTGCACAAGGCCGTGGGGCAGATGCATCAGATCCATTTTCATGCCGCTCCGCACGTCGGACGCGTGCTCATGGACGCGGCGCAACTGGAGCGCCTGCTGTTGAACCTGGTGCTGAACGCGCGCGACGCCATGACCGAAGGTGGAGCCATCCACGTCTCAGTTGCGAATGAGCCGTCCGCCGGAAAAAAGAATCCGGGCGCAGGCCGCGTGGTGGTGCGGGTCGAGGACACCGGCGGCGGCATCGCGCCCGGCGTGCTGGATAAAATTTTTGAACCGTACTTCACGACGAAGACGCAGGGGCGCGGCACCGGCCTGGGGCTGACGATGGTGCGGCAGGCCGTGGAGCACGCGGGCGGCGAGCTGCGGGTGGAGAACCATCCGGGAACGGGCGTGGCGTTTGTCATTCTACTGCCGCGCCTGGCGGGGGAGTGAGGGAGCGCCGGTCTCCGACCCGGCTCGGAGAAAACGTTCTCACAGCACGCCGGGTCGGAGACGGGCGCTCCATCACTTCATGCGCTCGGCGCGCTCCTGCATTTCCTTTGCGCGCGGGTGGGCGGGATTCAACTTCAACGTCTGCGAAAACTCGCGTGCGGCCTCGGCAAACTTCCCCAGCTTCGCCAGCGACACGCCGAGGTTGAAATGCGCGTCCGCCGAGCCGGGCTGAAGCCGCGCGGCTTCGGCGAAGTGCGGATGCGCCTCGCCCGTGCGTCCGGCGCGCGCCAGTTCCAGCGCGAGCGCGAGATGTGCCTCCGCAAAGTCCGGCTGCGCCCGCGCCGCTGCCGCGTAGTGGTCGAGGGCTGCCGCCGGATTCTGCGCCTGCACCGCGTTGCCGAGATTGTAGTGCGCCACGGCGTTGCTGGGATTGATGCGGAGCGCGGCCTCGTAGTTTTTCATCGCGCCCGCGCGGTCGCCACTTTGGTTCAACAGCTTGCCGAGATTGATGTGCGCCGCCGCGCTGTTCGTATCGTGGCGCAACGCCAGTTCGTATTGCGCGATGGCGTCGTTCGTCCGGCCTTGTTGCGCGAACAACTGGCCGAGGTTCACGCGGGCTTCGGCGAACTTGGGTTTCAGGCGCAGCGCAGTCTGCCACTCGCGCTCGGCCTCGGCGGTTTTGTCGAGATTGCTCAACGCCAGCGCGAGACTGTTGCGTGTCTCGACTGAACTAGGATCACGCCGCAACGCTTCGCGGAAGAGCGGCAGCGCCTCCGCACTCGCGCCCATCGTGTCGAGCAGGTTGCCCGCGTGGTAATACGCCTGCGGCTCGTGCGGCAGCAGGCGCATGACTTCACGCCACTGCTCCAGCGCGCGCGCGGTCTCGCCATGCGCTTCGAGAAACTCGGCGAAGTTTTCGTGCAACACCCAGTCACCCGGCGCGCGGCGGAGCGCGGCGGCGTAATCGTCCGCGAAGCGGAGAATTTTTTCCGGCGTGAGCGTGGCGCCCAATTCTTCGATGCGGCGT
>JANNGC010000068.1:0-6922 GCA_031380445.1 Pedosphaera sp. | reverse complement strand
GCTTGAATTATTCACGGTGAAGCGGCCTAAAGGCCGCGCTCCGTCACGCGATGGCGCGAGTCTCAATAAGAACAGTTTCGAGCGGCACCCGGTCAAGAGCACCCCGCTCAGGGCTTCTCGGTCTTCTTCGTCTCTTCCGTCTTGATCACGCCGTCCGGGGTCTGGGTCACGGTCTTCTCTTTCGTCTTCACCGTGCCGTCGCTGCCGACGGTGCTGGTTTTGTCGCTGGAGATCGTGCGGTCGCAGCCGACGAGGAGAAAGGACAGCACCAAGGCGGACAAGGCCGCGCTACGGACAAGGAAACAATTTTTCATAGCGGCCAATTTAGCCGAGGGCGGGATAGTGGTTATGGGGTGTTACCCTCCCTAGGTCGGCCCGCCGTTTGACGGTGCGTTTTCCAACGTGGGTGAAGACCCCATAGCGAGCCGCGCGCTCTCGACTCAATCTCGTGTGATGAAGAAAGCGCACCCGCCTTCCCCAAAGATGGACCGGCCCGTCCGGCGCGAAACCTCCGCGCTCACGCCCGAGCAGGTGGACGAACTGGCCGGCCCGATCTATTGGGGCAACGGCCGCCAGGAAGGGCGCGTGTGCGAGCACTGGCCGGAGGCGGAAATGCAGTTGCTCGCCGGCCCGCCCGCCAACCGGATCGCCTTGTGAAAGTCCGCCACAAAAAGAAACCGTTGCGCTTCGGCGACTGGATCGTGCGCGTCTTTGACGTGTGCGGCGACCGGCGCGCGTCCACCGTGGTGCAGCTCGCGGTCCACCGACGCGCGGTGACCTTTCGTGAACAACAACGCTTCGTCGTTCTTTAATCCTGGGCACAGTTAGGAAAAAATTATGACCACAAAATCTCAAACCTTTGACTTCATGGAGCCGGCCACCAGCCCGCTCCGGCCCGTGAACCGCCCGGCGCGCATCCTCGTGCTGGATGATGACGACGACATCCGCGAGATCTACAAGGTCGTGCTGGGCCAGAACGGCTACCAGGTGGAAACCGCCGCCGATGGCCAGACAGGCTGGGCGATGCTGCAGGCCCGCCGGTATGACCTGCTCATCACCGATCACGAAATGCCGGAGCTGACCGGACTGGAGCTGGTGAAGAAGGTGTGGGACGCCGGCATGACGCTCGCGATCATTTTTGCGTCCGGCTCCCTGTCGCATTGGGAACTGCAACAACGTTCGTCGGTGCAGATTGCCGCCGCACTGCCCAAACCCTTCTCCCCGGGCGAACTCGTGCAAACCGTCCAGCGGGTGCTGAGTGAACATGATGTGGCGACCCTGTCGCACCACGGTCCGTTCAGCGCATGAAACAAATCTTCCCCGCCCTGCACCGTGCGCTGGAAAAACTGGGCGAACGGCTGCTCTCCAAATCCACGCTCGCCCGGCGCACCCTCTTGCGCAGCGAGGCCCGCGAACGCGAAGCCGGCGAAGCCGAACGCCTCGACCGCCTGCGCAATCCCCGCGACTATCAGGGGCGGTGAGCTTCACATCGTCCGATGCGGTGATCACCCCATCGCCTCCGCCCGCGCCCGCCGCTCATGGTGCCGGAGCATCATGGGAAAAAAGCTTCAACAAGCGGGCGCGAACGGCTGCGAGCAGCGACTGGTCCAGGCTAAGAACCGGACGGCGCAGGCCGAGACGCGCACCGAGCAGGCCAAGACCCGGACTGAATCAGCGGAGACCCGGGCCGAGCAGGCGGAGACGCGAACGGAATCGGCCAAGCACCGGACGGAACAGGCCGAAGCCCGCGCCGAACAGGCGGAGACGCGCACCGAGCGGGCCGAGGCGGCGTTGCAACGTGTGCGGCATCTGGAGGTGGATGTGAGCGAAAAAAACTCCCCGCTCCAGCTCAAGAACATTACCGAGCCTCGCCTCTCCGGCTCGAAATACTCGCTCGAACAACTGACGGGCCGGCAGCGCGAAATTCTCCAATTGATCGCCGAAGGCCAGAACACCAAGAGCATTGCCGAGCTGCTCAAGGTCAGCCCGAAGACGGTGGAGTATCACCGCATGAAGCTGATGGCGGGCCTGAACCTGCATGACATTCCCGGCCTCGTCCGCTTCGCCCTGCGCGTGGGATTGATTCCGTCGGAAGGGTGAGGACTTGATTCTGAAAAAAGTTTGAACCACGGAAGACACGGAAAACACGGAATGGAAGAAGCGGGACTGAACTCGGTGGGCCTGTATCTGGTCCAGGTCGCCCACCTGTGAAGACCGGGATCCGTTTTTTTCCCTTTCCGTGTCTTCCGTGTCTTCCGTGGTTAAACCCCGCCAGATTTCAGTTGAACCGTCAGAGCAGTAATTCACGCAGACGGTAAAAACGCTTCGCGAAATTCGCCGCGTCCGGGTCAGTCAGTTCCAACGCCGTTGCGGATGGAAAAAGCACCGCGTCAATGACCGTCCAGTTGATCAAATCCTCCGACGCCTCGACGTAAAAGAACCGGCCCGCCACGCCTTGCGCCCTCAGGATCATCTGTCCGCCGGGCGTCATGCGCGTTTGTATTTTGGGGCCGCTCGGCACGCTGGGCACGTAACGCACTTCGGCGGAGAAACCGCTCTCCAGCCCGCTCGCATCGAAGGCCGTGACCGCAAAGAAATAGGCCGTGCCGGTCGTCAGTCCCGGCACCGTGCCGGAGGTCGCATTCCCCACCGTCACGCTGCCGGAATAATTCCGGCTCTCGGTCCCAAAATAGACGCGGTAGCCGGCGACCTCATCGGAGCGGGGGTTGCTGTCCCACAGCAACGTCACGCTGTGCGTGGCGCTCAGAGCCGCGCTGAACGCCGGGGCGGAGGGGAGGAGCAGCGCGAGGAGCAGGACGCCTCCCAGAGTTTTCGCGCGCCTCGCCAGACCCGTAAGCTGGCTCGGCGCTCCGTGGGCGCGATCCTTTTCCGTTCGGGAAATGTTGGGCATGCTGATCGCTACGTCCCGCCCTGCCCGCCCGCGACTAGGGTGATCCTTGCGGCGACTGGGAGAAACCTTGGCCGGCTTTTCCCGCGTGTCCCGACCGCGCGCTGGGGTAAGCACCCCATACCTCGCGCCGAAATCGGCGCTTAAAGTCTCCCCGTAAAATTCAGAAGAGACGCGGGCGGCCCGGGCGGAGCGGTTCGGGCCGCCCGGCTACTGCCGGTTTTCTTCGGGTCAGTCACGCGGTGGAACTGGTCGCGCTGCGACCAGTTTTTAGTGGGGCAGGCGTCCCGCCTGCCTTCCGTCCGTGGGCCGTCCCGGCTGAAAAACCACCAGCCGGGACGGCTGCCCCGCTACGATGTGTCTCACACCACGAAGCGAAAAATTGTCAGTCGTCTCCACTCCAACTAATCTCGCGCATGTTTCTCACCGGACTCGGTACGGCGGTTCCGCCGCAGCGCTTCACGCAGGCGGAATGCTGGACGGCCTTGCAGCGCGCGCCACAGTTCTCCTCGCTCAATACGCGCGCCCACGCCGTCCTGCGCAAAGTGTTGTCTGGCGAGAACGGCATCTCGACCCGGCACCTCGCGGTCACAAATCTGGAGGAGGCGTTCGTCCTCACACCCGACGCGCTGCACGCGCGCTTCGCCAAACACGCGCCTGCGCTCGCCACGCAAGCCGCCGAGCGCGCCCTCGCCGCCGCCCGCCTCACGCCCGCCGACGTGGACGCCATTCTCATCAGCACTTGCACCGGCTGCCTCTGTCCCGGACTCACCAGCTACGTGAGCGAACGGCTCGGCTTGCGCGCCGATGTGCAGGCGCTCGATCTGGTCGGGCAAGGCTGTGGTGCGGCGTTGCCGAACTGCCGCACAGCGGAAGCCTTGCTCGCCTCGGGCCGCGCGCGCCACGTCCTCTCCGTCTGCGTCGAGGTGTGCAGCGCGGCCTTCTACCTCGACAACGATCCCGGCGTGCTTATCAGCGCGTGCCTCTTCGGCGATGGCGCGGGCGCGGCCGTCTGGTCCGCGCAACCCGCCGCGCACGCGCGCCGCGTGGAATGGAAATCAGCGGACACTGTTCTCAGCCCATCAGATCGCGACGCCCTGCGCTTCGAGCAGCGCGCCGGCATGATGCGGAACATCCTCACGCGCGAAGTGCCCGCGCTCGCGGCGAAGCATGTGGAACAGTTGCTCGGCAAAATGCTCGAACAGCAATCGCTTCCGCGCGCTAACGTGACCGGCTGGATTCTCCACGCCGGCGGGCGCGAAGTGCTGGCCGCGTTGCAACAGCGGGCCGGCTTCCGCGCGGAAGACTTGCAGCGCAGCGCCGCCGTGCTGCGCGAGTTCGGGAACGTCAGCAGCCCGTTCGTGTTCTTCGTGCTGGAGCGCGCGCTCGCGGAAAACGCGCCCGGCGGCTGGTGGTGGATGTCCTCCTTCGGCGCGGGCTTCAGTTGCCACGGCGCTGTTCTGAAAGTGGATTGAACCATGCGCCGCGTCGTTGAACCCGAACTGCTCGACGAACTGCCGCCGTCTGATCCGCAGGCCGTCCGTTCGCGCGGCGATTTGCGACGGTTGAATTTCCTCATGGGCCACGCGGGCTTTTTGACGGAGTGCCTCTCGACACTGTTCTTAAGCCCGGCGTTTCTGACTCCCTCTCCCCGCGAGGCACGAGCGGGGAGAGGGCCGGGGAGAGGGGCAATCGAGCCGTCGGGTGCGCTCCCGAAAGCCTCCTCTCCCCAGCCCTCTCCTCCCGCCGAGGGAGGAGAGGGAGTCCGCAACCACGAACAGTTTCTTGATGCACCCTTTCACACCCGTCCGCTCCGGATGGTTGAACTGGGCGCGGGCGACGGGACGCTGCTGCTGCGACTGGCGCGGCGCTGGGCGGCCCGGGGCGTGAAGGCGGAAGCCACGCTGCTCGACCGCCAGAATCTGGTCTCCGCCGAAACGCGCCGCGCCTTCGCCGCGCTTCACTGGTCAGTCGAATGCGTGGCGAGCGATGTCTTCACTTGGCTGGAGCAATCAAGTCCTGTCGCCGACGTGATGCTCGCGAATTTGTTTCTCCACCATTTTTCAGACGAACAACTGGCGACGTTGTTCCGGCTGGCGGCCGCGCGCACGAATTTGTTCCTCGCGTGCGAGCCGCGCCGCGCGCCGCTCGCGCTCGCCGCCGCGCGCTCCCTCGGCCTCATTGGTTGCCACGCCGTCACGCGGCACGACGCCGTGGTCAGCGTGCGCGCCGGATTCGCCGGCCACGAACTTACCGCGCTCTGGCCGGCGGCGACGGAATGGACGTTGAGAGAAAATTCAACGGGCCTGTTCAGCCACGGATTCATCGCGCGAAGAAATGTCTGAACCCATCACCATCGCGGGCGGCGGTCTCGCCGGGCTGACGCTCGGCATCGGACTGCGTCAGCGCGGCGTGCCGGTCACGGTGTGGGAGGCGGGCCGGTATCCGCGCCACCGGGTCTGCGGGGAATTCATCAGCGGGCGCGGCCAGGCGGCGCTGGCGCGGGTCGGTTTGCTGGACGGGTTGCGACGCGTGGGCATTGGCTCCGCGACGAGCGCGGCGTTCTTTGAAGGGAACACCATGATCGCCACGCGTCCGCTGCCGGAAGCGGCGTGGTGTGTGTCGCGCTTTATTTTGGATGAATGGCTCGCGCAAGAATTTCAACGGCTCGGCGGTGAACTGCGCACGGGCGCGCGCTGGACGGGCGAATTTGGCGCGGGCGTCGTGCGCGCGAGCGGCCGTCGCGCGGAGCCGGTGGTGGAGGGCTGGCGGTTGTTCGGTTTGAAAGTCCACGCGCGCGGCGTCGCGCTGGACGCTGATTTGGAAATGCACTTTCTGCCGGCGGGCTACGTGGGCCTGTGCCGGCTGCCGGGCGGCGAGGTGAACGTCTGCGGTTTGTTTCGCAGCGCGACGACGGTGCCGGATCTGGCGCAACGCTGGCGCGCGTGGCTCGGCGGTCCCGCCGGCTCGGTGCTGCATTCACGGCTGGCCGGCGCGCAGTTCGATGAGGATTCCTTTTGCTCCGTCGCCGGTCTGGGTCTGCGTCCGCAGCGCGCGACCGCGCGCCACGAATGTGGCGTGGGCGATGCACTGACGATGATTCCGCCCGTGACGGGCAACGGCATGTCCATGGCGTTTGAATCGGCGGAACTGGCCCTCGGGCCGCTCGTGAAATTCAGCCACGGGGAACGGACGTGGGCGCAGGCGCAGCGCGAGATCGCGACCGCGTGCGATCAGCAGTTCGCCGCGCGGCTGCGCTGGGCGGCGTGGTTGCAGCGGGCGCTGTTTTTTCCGCCCGCCCGCGCCGCGTTGCTGGGCCTGGCCGCGCGTTCGGCGTGGGGCTGGCAAGCCGTGTTTCGGCGGACGCGGTGAGTCGGGGTTTGGAGAAGGCCACCGACGAGAGACTGGAAAGTCGCTCCAACTGCCGGCTGGAAAACCGGCGCTCCGTCGCGGTGGGGTGAACGCCCCAGAGAGTTACACCCCATAGAACCTCCCCACCTCTCCGCGCATCGTGCGGGCCGTGAAAACGCCAACGCGCTCCACGGAAAACAAAACACAGAAAAATGAAACGTAACTTACCAATTCTCTTCACCGCCACCGCCGTGTCGCTCCTGACGTTCACGGTGCTGGCTCAAGACAACAACCCGCCCAGAACCGAACGCCCGGATTATACCCGTGACCGCTCGTCCCGCACGATGTCGCAGGGCAACCGCCTGCACAGCGCGGCCAAGGCCAGCGACGTGATCGGCATGGCAGTGAAAAATTATCAGGACGAAAAACTCGGCACCGTGGAAGACCTCGCGGTGGATATGGAATCCGGCCGCATCGTGCAGGTGATTCTCTCGACCGGCGGATTCATCGGCGTGGGTGACCGTCTCTCGGCCGTGCCGCCGGGCGCGTTGCACCATGATGTGACGAACAAGGTGCTGCACCTCGACGCGAACAAGGAGAAGCTCCAGAGCGCGCCGGAATTCAAAGCCGCGATGTGGACGGAGTATTCCGACACCGAACATC
>JANNGC010000063.1:0-3591 GCA_031380445.1 Pedosphaera sp. | reverse complement strand
AAGCCCGTGACGCGCGCGCTCGCATGGAGCGGCTGATGCACATCGCCCGCGAGATGCTCGAACCACGCGAGCGCCACCGCCCGCTGCCCCGCCGGAAGTGGCTCAGGCGTCCCGCCTGAGTTCACAGCCCGGAGGGCTGTGCCACATTCCGCCAGACGGGTGATGAGCTGCCCCTCGACCTGATCAATCTCGTCGAGCACGTCCTTCGCGGCGTCGTGATCCGCCTGCGCGACCGCGAGCGTGGGATTGGGGCTGGGGAACTGCCCGACATTGGTCGTGAGCTTGGTGATGGCGTGCTGGTGTTTCTGCAATTCGTCCCGCGGTTCGAGACCGTCAATGTTGAGTGCGGCTTTTGCGTTCATACGTTTTGTCGGACTGCTGGCGGCGCCGGCCCATGTGACTCCCGAGTTCCACTGCGATAGACCCCATGTGCCGTGCGTAGCCATGTTGTTTCGTTGCGTTGTTATGACTTTTGGGAGCGAGGCCACACTGAACCGGTGCGCCCCGGAGGCAAGCCAAAGTTGTTCACAAAATTTCCGCTCCGCCAAAACGTCTTCCGGCGGAGACGAATCCAAAAACGGCGAAGGCGAATTGCGGAACAGCTTCGCCGTTCTGCTGAACCGCGAAGCCGAAATGCTTTTCCGCTGAACCGAAATCCATTTCCGCTCCACCCGAAAGCGCAACCGCTGAGCGGAAAGGCCGAACCGCTCCACCGAAACGCAAAACCGCTTCACCGGAATGCGAGTCGGTGCAGCGGAAACCCAAAACCGCTCCACGGAAACGCAGAAAAGCTGAGCGGAAACGCGTTTCCGTCGAGCTTTTCTGCGTTTCCACAGAGGAGGCAAGCGAAACTAACCCACTGAAATGAAGTAACTTGAGTTGAAAATCAAATTTCCAAGCTTGTTTCCCGGCTGGAAGGGAGATGTGGGCAAAAAAAGACAGTGCAATGTGGGATCATCGCTTCGGAGCTTGTTCTTGGATGGCTTTCAATACGTCTCGACGTAACGCATCGACTATTTTGCGAATATCGTCCTCACTGAGCTGCTGTTGATACAGCCGTTCAATGCGTGGGGAGGAAACCATCCACTTTAGTTCCTGAAAGGAAAAATTCAGCCCTATTTGATGGTCGAAAATACTCAGCCCTCCCTTCTTAAAATTGCGCCAAACAAAAGTGAGATCAATTCGGCCTATCGTCTGTTTCTCATGCAGGAGCTGCGCAATGGTATTAACAATCTCACTCGAAGCTTTCGGACCACCTGCGGTGTCGACGTTCACGAATATTTGGGACTCTCTAAAAAACTCGTCAAACTCACTAAGTTTTTGCACGGCGCGGTTCACGAGCGGAAACACAGATCGATGGAGACAGTCGGTGAGTGCCTCTCTAGTTTTCACCAAAGGTTCCTGCCCTAGCTTGAACTGCTGTTTAAGCATTAATACCTCTTTGTCCAAGTCCGTGATTTCTTCGACATTCTCGCCGCGCGCTCCGCGACAATGAAGATCCAGCGCGGCAAATTCCGCGGTGGCGATGAAAAGAGTGAGTTGTGTTAGGGCATCTTCGTTGGCATCGCCCGCACGCAGCGCAGCGATGTAAGCCTCTCGTTCACTCACCGGCAAAATGAGCGGTACGTAGCCTTGCTCCATCAGAATGAAATTGAGCATCAACCTGCCGAGGCGTCCGTTTCCATCATCAAACGGATGGATGCGCGTGAACCGATGATGAAAAACAGAAGTGATAATTACTGGATGCGTTCCTTTCGAGGTTTCGTCGCGATACCAAGTCAGCAATTTGTCCATCTCGGCGGTAACATCTTGCGGGAGTGTGTACAGAACTCGCTTGCCTCCGACGGCGACAAAGTTTTGCTCCTCTTTGTAACGACCAAGGCGCACAAGCTTTCGGGTTTTTGCTCCCGATTCTGTTTGCGCCTCAATCTCATGCTCTTCCACCAGCAGCACACTGTGCAGGTCGCGAATGGCTATTTCTGACAACCTCTGCTTTCGCGCGATCCAGTCGTAAACCAATGTGATGGCCCGATCGTGACCTTGAATGTCTCGAACTTCTTCAAAGCTCTTCCCCGCAGGCGTGATGTTTTGAGTAATCAGCGCTCTCGTCTCACCGAAATTGATGCGATTGCCTTCAATGGCGTTGGAGTTGTAATTCCACTCTAAACGAATCTTCCGATTGATCTTTTCCATCCGGTCTGCAGCGACGGGTTGGAGGCGATCCCATTCGGCTTTGCGCGCATCGATTTCCTGTAGTTGTTGCGAGAGCGAATTAGAGTTCATAATCGGTAGGGCGCGAATGTGCCCAAATTTCCAAAGCGAGGCAATGGCTTCGGTGCCAAGCCGGAGGCTTGCTGAGCCTGACTCGATTTCGTGGACAGGTGGGGGCAGCGGCTGGGACAAGAAAGACCAAGCCGATGGAAACGAAAACGAAACGACGGACCTTTGATGAAGCGTTCAAACGGGAGGCCGTGGCGCTGCTGCTCAAAGGCGACAAGCCGATCAAAGAGCTGGCCACGGATCTGGGCGTGAGCCACTGGAACCTGCGCGACTGGAAAAAGCACTACGGCCCGCCCACGCCGGTGCGCAGCAGCGAAGCCCTGGAGATCGAACTGCGGGCCTTGCGCCGGGAGAACGAACGCCTGCGCACGCAGCGGGACATATTAAAAAAAACGCTGGGCATCCTTGTCGAACCCGGACCGAACGGTTCACCCGCATGAAAGCTTTGGAGCCGCACTATTCCCTCGCGGATCTGTGCCTCGCCTTCGGCGTGTCGCGCAGCGGCTATCACGCTTGGAAGAGCCGCCCGCCCAGCGCGCGCGCGGGCACGGATGCCGAGTTGGGCCGGAGCCTGTGCCAGGCTCATGCCGACAGCCGCCAGACCTATGGCAGTCCGCGCCTGCTCCAGGCGCTGCAAAAGAAAGGTCTGCGGATCAGCCGGCGTCGGGTCTGTCGGCTGATGCGCCAGCACGAACTGCGGGGCGCGGCCCCGCGCGCTTTCCGGCCGCAGACCACCGACAGCCGGCACGACCAACCCATCGCGCCCAACCACATGGCGGCGGCTCCGGTTCCGACCGGGCCCAATCAGATCTGGGTGAGCGACATCACCTATGTGCGGACGGACACAGGCTGGCTCTATGTGGCGGCGGTGCTGGACCGGTGGAGCCGTCGGCTGCTGGGACTGGCCATGGCCGAACACATGGAGACGAGTCTGGTCGAGGCGGCCCTGGCCCAGGCGGTGCGCGGCCGGCGCCCGGCCGCCGGGTGTCTGCTCCACTCCGACCGGGGTAGTCAGTACGCCAGCGCCGCCTACCGTGTCTGCGTGGCCCAAGCCGGACTCGTCGCGAGCATGAGCCGGGCGGGCAACTGCTACGACAATGCGGCCATGGAAAGCTTCTGGGGCAAGCTCAAGACCGAGTTGGTCCACCGGCACAAGTTCGTCAGCCCCGCCGAAGCCCGCACCGCCATCTTTGAACATGTCGAAGTGTTCTACAACCGGCGGCGGCTCCACAGCGCCCTCGGCTTCATGTCACCTGTGGACTTTGAAAACCAAACCAACTAAACAGCCCGTGTCGCTGCCCCTCACCTGTC
>JANNGC010000004.1:0-5586 GCA_031380445.1 Pedosphaera sp. | reverse complement strand
CACCATCAAAATCTGAGCGGCTCTCAACTCTAACTTTTAACCACAAGATTTTATGCCTCTCGGACTTATTGGAAAAAAATTGGGCCAGACCCGCGTGTATGACGCCACCGGCGTGATGCACTCCGTGACTGTCGTGGATGTCGGACCGAATCGCGTGATTCAGGTCAAGACCCAAGGCGGCAACGACGGCTACAACGCCGTGCAGCTCGGCATTTTTGAGCAGAAGGAACAGCGCGTCACCAAGCCGCTGCTCGGTCACTTTAAGAAGCACGGCACGCCCGCCTTCAAGCGGATCAAAGAGTTCCGCGACTTCTCCAAGGAAGTGAAGAGCGGTGACATCATCGGCGCAGATCTTTTCTCCGTCGGTGACTTCATTGATGCCATCGGCACCACGAAAGGCCGCGGCTTTGAAGGTGTCATGAAGCGCCACAACTTTGCTGGCGGTCCCGCCACGCACGGTGCCAAGGGCTGGAAGCGCCGCTCCGGCGCCATTGGCTGCCGCTTGTTCCCCGGCACGGTGAATCGCGGCATGAAAATGCCCGGTCACATGGGCCAGGTGCAGCGCACCACGCAGAACCTCGAAGTCATTCAGGTTCGCACTGAAGATCATCTCTTGCTCATCAAGGGCGCGATTCCCGGATCGAATGGTGATTACGTCATCATCCGCGAGTCGAAGAAGATGAACCGCGAATACGTCGTCAAGCGCCGCGCGGAACTCGAAGCCAAAGCCAAGGCCGCACCCGCGAAGAAAGCCAAGGCCGCACCCGCGAAAGCCGCAGCCAAGAAGTAATTAAGGAGCCATGAAAATCTCAGTCAAAGACATCAAAGGTAAGCAGGCGGGCGAACTTGAAACTCGCTTCACACTTGTCGAAGGCGGCAACGGCACGCAGGCCGTTCACGACGTCGTGACGGCCTACCGCGCCGCGCAACGCAGCGGCACGGCCTGCACCAAGACGGCTGGCGAAGTCGCCGGCACGAACAAGAAACCGTGGAAGCAAAAAGGCACGGGCCGCGCCCGCGCCGGCTCGTTCCAATCCCCGCTGTTCGTCGGCGGCGGTGTGGTTTTCGGCCCGAAGCCCCGCGACTTCACGAAGAAAGTTTCCAAGACCACGAGGCAGCTCGCCCTCCGCAAGGCGCTCACCGAGCGTTTGAACGCGGGCGACGTGATCGTGGTGGATGACTTCAAACTGGCCACGCCGAAGACGAAGGATTTCGTCGGCGTGCTGGCCGGGTTGGAAGTTAAGAAGACCACGCTCATCGTGACCGACACCGCCAACCAGAACCTCGAACGCGCCTCCCGCAACGTCGAGAACGTCGAAGTCACGACCAGCGACTTCGTGAACACCTACCAACTGCTCCGCAGCGACAAACTCGTCTTCACGCGCGGCGCTTTCCAGAAACTCGAAGAACGCCTCCAGAAGTAACATGAACGCTTTCGACATCATCAAGACCGTCCGCGTGACGGAAAAAGGCACCCGCCAGGGCGAGAAGCTGAATCAATACACCGTGGTCGCCGACCCGCGTGCGAACAAGATTCAGATTCGCCAGGCCGTGCAGGAACTGTTCAAGGTCAAGGTCGTGCGCGTGAACACGCTCAACGTCCGGGGCAAAATCCGCCGCCAGCGCCGGGCCGACGAGGGTTGGACCAACGCGTGGAAGAAGGCCATCGTCACGTTGAAAGACGGCGACCGCATCATCCTCACGTAGTCCGGGGAAGTAAGTTTTCAGCAAGCGCGGAGCGGCAACGCTCCGCGTTTTTTTGTTCGCGTGGGACAGTGCGGTTGGTGTGGTGATTCATGTCGGCGGCAGAAAATCGCCCGAACTCTTTTGCGGACTTGCACCGCTCACTCAACTCCCTACTATCCGGCCCGCATGAAATTAGCTTTGGCGTTCTTCGTCTGGTTTTTGATGGCCGCAGTGCTGGCTACGGGCTGCGTGATGGCTGTCCACGGCAAGTTCTGGCTGCTCGGCTTGGGCATGACGACCTTCGTGGTGCTGATGGCCAAGTACGGCTGCCTCACACACGACTGAGCAACGCCCTGTTGGTTTCCCCTCGGAGCGCCGGTTTCCAAATCGGCGCATTTCTTTTTTCCTCCGTGGACACGCCGGTTTTGAAATCGGCGCTTCGTATCCAAGACGCTGTTGGCAGCTTACGCCACCTGCAAATTCGGCAACTCTCCCGTGCTGTCCGCCAGTCGTTCCGTCGGCGCACCCGCGCGCGTGAGCATGGACTTCCACAAGTTGCACAGCGGCGTGTTCTTCTCGTAGAGCAAATGCCGGCCGGTCGTGATCGTGCCGCCGCCACGACCGCCGAGGACGATGGGCAGATTATGCGGGTCGTGCGCGTTGCCATCGTGCATCCCAGCGCCAAGGACAATCATGGAATTATCGAGCAACGTCCCCTGCCCTTCCTTGATTGAACGCAGCTTCTCCAACAAGTAGGCGTACTGCTGCACGTGCCACATGTTGATGCGCTTGTACTGCTCCAGGTTTTCATCCTTCTTCTCATGGTGAGAAATTTCGTGATGCCCGCCGCGCACGCCTTCGAGGAACGAAAAGTTTTTCCCGCTCACCGCGTTGCCGAACATGAAGGTGCTCACGCGCGTCGAGTCGGTCCAGAAGGCCAGCGCCATGATGTCGAGCATCAGGCGCACATGCTCCGTGTGATCCACGCCGCGACGGCGCAACTGCGCCGGGTCTTTGTAGTAGTCGCTGATGCGCCCGCCGAGTCGCTCAATCTCCAACCGCGCCAGCGCGTCGCCGTCGTACTCCTGCGCGCGACGTTTCGCGTCGAACTCGATGCGCTTCTCTACCGCGCGCACGGAATCAAAATACTCGTCCAACTTCTCGCGGTCGCGCGCGCCGACTTGGGCGCGCAAACGCTTCGCCTCGCCCATCACCACATCGAGCACGCTCTGGTCGTGGGTGGAAATCCCGCCGCCGTCCTTCATCGTCGAGCGGAACAAACGGTCGAAGGCGAGCTTGGGATTGATCTCCTTCGCCACCGGTGTCGTCGGTGTGCTCCAGGAAATATGCGAGCCGTAAAGCCGCGTGTAACCGACGTTCGTGTCCACGCCCGTCGTGACCGGCTCAATGCCCAGTTCCAGCGACGGCAATGGTGTAAGATGCCCGAGCCGCTGCGCTGCAATTTGGTCAATCGACACACCGCCGCTGCGCAGATTGCTGCCGGTGGTTTTCGTGATCGTCGTACCCGTGAGCCACGCGGCAGTCTTCACGTAGTGTCCGTCGCCCGTGTTCGTCCCCGCGTTCCAAAGCTGGCCGAGGACGAGAATTTCTTTTTGCAGTGCGGCGAGTGGCTGAAGTGCCTCGGACAATTCAAACCCCGCGCCCGTGCCCTTCGGCGTCCACGTCTTCGGGTTCACGCCGTTCGGCATGTAGAGAAACGCCATCCGCACCGGGAACTTCTTCGGCGCACCGACGAGCGAAGCCGGCCCGGCCAGCGCGGCCAGCGGCTTCATCGCTTCGAGCAAGGGCAGGCCCATCATCACGCCCAAACCTTTGAGCATTTTGCGCCGCGACATTTCCCAGTTCTTGTTCATGGCTTTTTCTTCTGCGTTTCCGGCGGCGTGTCCCGCCGGAATTGGAACGGGTAACTTTTCACAATTTCCGTCACCAGCGTCGAGCTTCGATACCCGTCGCTCTTCAGCTTATCGGTGATGGTCGCAAGCGACGGCATGTCGTGGAACTCCACGCCGCGCCCGAGTGCATAGGCCAGCATCCGCTCCGTCACGTTGCGCGCGAAGTCGTCCTTGCGCGCGAGCAGCAGCCGCTTCAACTCCGCCGGGCCGGTGAATTTCTCGCCGCTGCTCATCAGGCCGGTCGCGTCCACCGGCTCGCTGCCGATCTTCACCCGCCAACGGCCAATCGCGTCAAAGTTCTCCAAGCCAAAGCCCAGCGGATCCATCCGCGAGTGACAGCCCGCACACTGCGGCTTCTTGCGATGCTCCTCCAGTCGCTGGCGAAAGGTCAGTCCGTTCTTCGGCGCGTCTTCCGCCGGAAGTCCGCCTGCATCCGGCGGCGGTGGTGGTGGCGGTTGTCCGAGCAATTCCTCCAGCACCCACTTGCCGCGCAGCACCGGGCTGGTGCGTTGCGGATACGACGTGAGCGTCAGCACTGCGCCCATGCCGAGCACGCCGCCGCGATTCTTGTCTGGCAAATTTACGCGCCGCAGTTGCGCGCCCGTGATGTTCAAATTCGTCAGCCCGGAGTGCTGCGCCAGGGCTTCGTTCAGGAAAGTGAAATCCGAATCCAGCAACGTCAGCAAACTCGCGTCCTCACGAATCATGGCCGCAAAAAACTCTATCGCCTCCGCATACATCGCCTCGCGCAGTTCGGGCGTGAACTTCCGAAAACGTCCTGGGTCCGGCTGCACCGTGGTCTTCAGTTCGCGCACGCGCAGCCATTGCCCGGCGAAATTCTCCGCCAGCGCGCGCGCCTTCGGGTCGCGCAGCATCCGCTGCACCTGCGCCTCCAGCGTCGCGGACTCCTGCAACTGATTCCTCGCCGCCAGCGTGAACAGCTCCGCGTCCGGCATGGATGACCAGAGGAAATACGACAGCCGGCTGGCCAGCTCGCAATCGTTCAGGCGATACGGCTCCTTCACGCCGCGATCCTTCTCGATGCGAAAGAGAAAGTGCGGCGACACGAGCACGGCCTTGCACGCGTGCCGCACCGCGTTCTCAAAGCTCTCGCCGCGCTGGCTCGCTTGCTCGAAGAGTCCAACCAGTCCGTCCAATTCCACTTTCTCGACAGGACGCCGGAACGCGCGCGTCGCGAACAGCTCAAGATTCTTCCGCGCCGCCCCCGCCTTCGTCTTCAACAGGCCGGGACGCTCGCTGATGATTCGCTCCGTGCTGGCGCTCTCCAACATCTCGCCCGCCGCCTCCAAAAATTTCTCCAGCAGAATGGGCGGCACGAACAGCGTGTCCGCGTTGTTGTCGAAACCGCCGCCCCCGCCACCGTCCGCCGGGAACTTGTCCGCCGGTGAGTTCGTCACGCCCAGCAGATCGCGCACGGTGTTGTTGTATTCCACGCCACTCAGCCGATGGATGGTCACGCGGCCCGGGTCTTTGGGAAACTTGGTGTAGTCAATGTGCGCCAGTGTGAAGCGCCCCCAGTCCACAAACTTCTGCCGGTCCTGCTCGCTCGGCTGCGGACGCTTGCCCGGCGGCGGCATCTCGCGATCACGCACGAAGCGCACGAGCTTTTCCAGCAGCCTCGGGTCGCGCTCGTAATCCGCCTGCGTCTTGAGCGGCGACAGATCCAGTTCGCCTTTCGCCGTGTCCTTGTCGTGGCACTTGTGGCAGGTGCTCTCGACGATGGCATGGAACTGCGCGAACCCCATCACGTTCGTGTCCGCCGCCGACACGCGCAGACCCGCGCCCATCATCGCCGCCACGAAAATCAATTTGAGAAAGCCAGACCGCATCCGGCCCGTTTCGACGCGGCGAGCGCAGGGGCATTCAAGAAACGTCAGAGCGCTCTGCACCGGAGCGCGGCTGTGGCGTAGCCCAGCCGCAGCACGTCGGAACTACAGCACGTCTGGTTTCAGGCGTGGCCGCTGCG
>JANNGC010000040.1:0-1550 GCA_031380445.1 Pedosphaera sp. | reverse complement strand
CAAACGCATCAGCAGGCCTCACAACTGGGAACTGGAACACGGTGCGAAAGACTCCAGGCACAAACGCAGCCGCCGCGAACGGCATCGCAGTCCGGGCCATTCATCAAACCTGCCGACGAACCCGACGCTCGCATCCAAGGGCGGCCTGCCACCGCGCCGCCCCGACGATGTTCCGCCGACGGGCGCCTGAACATGGAACAGAGCAGGACGATCACCCAGCGCAGCGCATCCAACCTGGCCCTTGCGTTCATCATGCTCCCGCGCGAGAAGCGCGACGCCATGTCCGCGCTCTATGCGTTCTGCCGCGAGGTGGACGATGTTGCCGACGAAGAGACCCACCCGGTCGAGCAGCGCCGCGCCGCGCTTGCCGGATGGCGCGAGGACATCCGCCGCGCCTGTGAAGGTGGAACACCGACAATGCCAACCAACTGCGAATTCCAGCCCGTCATTCAGCGATTCAAGCTCTCCTTCGCGTTGTTCGACGAATTGATCCGTGGTTGTGAAATGGATCTTGAGAAAACCCGCTATGCGAATGTCGAGGAGTTGGAGCTCTATTGTTACCGCGTCGCGTCGGTCGTCGGGCTGTTGAGCATCGAGATTTTCGGCCACAGCAGTCCAACATGCCGCGATTACGCCATCGCACTCGGCAAGGCGCTCCAGTTCACGAACATCCTCCGCGACGTGGGCAACGATGCCCAACGCGACCGCATCTACATCCCGCAGACCGAACTGGACCGCTTCGGCGTGAAGCCTGATGAAATCCTGCGTGGCGAAAATTCCGACCGCTTCCACGCGCTTGCGAAAGACTTCGCGCGTCGTGCGCGGGAGTTTTACAACGAAGCGCAGCAGAAGCTCCCAACCGGGGACCGGCAGAACATGGTCGCCGCCGAGCTGATGGGCGCGGTCTATTGGCAGTTGCTCCTGAAACTGGAGCGCGAGGATTTCCGCGTGTTGAATCCCGAGCCGATCCGCCTGGGCAAACCGCACAAGATCGCTCTGATCCTGCGCTCGTGGCTCAAGTTCGCGTTCGGCTCCACCTCGCCCAATTACGGCACGACTTGAACTCTTCCGCGCCAACCCGGCGGCTCATTGTCAACGCTGACGACTTCGGTCGCTCCGCCTCGATCAACACGGCTGTCTTCCGCGCGCATCGCGAAGGCATTCTCACCAGCGCGAGCTTGATGGTGAACGAGCCAGCCTGCGAAGAAGCAGTGCAACTGGCCCGGGCGAATCCGCGTCTTGGCGTCGGCCTGCACCTCACACTGCTCATGGGCCACGCGTCCTTGCCACCGGCGCAAATCCCCGGCCTCGTGAACGGACACGGCGAATTCAGCAATGCCCCCGCCGCCACGGGCATCCGTTATTTCTTCCGCCGCGAACTCCACGCCCACCTCCGCGCCGAGATTCACGCCCAGTTCGCCCGCTTCCGTGCCACCGGTCTGCCGCTCGATCATGTGAACGGTCATCTCCACATGCACCTTCATCCCGTCGTCTTCCGCATCCTGATGGAAGACGCGACGGAACTGGGCATCTCGCATCTGCGCTGGATG
>JANNGC010000031.1:0-7029 GCA_031380445.1 Pedosphaera sp. | reverse complement strand
CTTTGCCCGCTTCTTCACCATCAACCGGGTCAAGGGCATGATCGGCGGCCTCCAGTGGGGAGCCTACGGGGCCGGGGCCGGCGCGCTCGCGCTGGCCATGTTCGAGCTGCTGAACTGAGGTTCAGACGGGCGGCCTGGATTTTAGCGCGGGTAGATTGGGAGCGCGGGCCTCTTTGCCGGTGCTAATTTTTCTCCGTCCGTCACACGCCGGCTGGAAGTTGATGCTCCCAAGAGTGCAACCCACACTCGCACCGCCGCTTTCGGACGGAGCGCGGCTGTAGCGTAGCCCAGCCGCAGCGGCCTGACCTGCAACCACACGCCCGGCAGTTCCAGCGTGCTGCGGCTGGACCCGCCCGGCGCGGGACACAGCCGCACTCCGGTGCAGGGGCCCAAGGAACAAGATAGTCACCGGAATGTTACCTCGCTACGGTCTGCGCATCCAAGCCACCCAAGCTATGAAACGATTTTGCTTTGCCGTCGCGTCGTGCGTTGCCCTGATCACGTCCGCGCGCGCGGACACCACGCTGGTCTTCAACGAGATCATGTATCACCCGGCCACGAACGAACCCGCGCTGGAGTGGGTCGAGTTCTACAACCAGATGGCGGTGGACGTGGATGTGTCCGGGTGGCGCGTCACGGGCGACATCGGTTTCACTTTTCCGCCGAACACGCGTGTCGCGGGGCGCGGCTATCTCGTGGTGGCGATCAATCCCTCGGCGCTGCTCGCGACGATGGCGCAGACGAATGTGACCGGGCCGTTCACCGGGCGGTTGAACAATGCGAGCAGTACCATCCGCCTCCGCAATAACGCCGGGCGGCTCATGGACGAAATTGATTACGGCACGGACGGCGCGTGGCCAGTGGCCCCAGATGGCGGCGGCGTGGCGCTGGCGAAACGCGCCCGCGATCTCGGCAGCGAATCTTCCGCGAACTGGACGATGAGCGAGCAGACGGGCGGCACGCCGGGGACGGATAATTTTCCCGGCGCGGGTTCGCCCGCGATTGCGCTGGTGAACATTGATTCGGTGTGGCGCTACGAGGCGTCGGGCACCGACCTGGGCACGGGCTGGCGCGCACCGGGTTTTGATGACAGCGCGTGGGCGCAGCGCCACGGGCTGACGAACCGCGCTCTTCCCGGTTTGTTCAATACCGGCGTGGATAACAACGGTGTCTCGCTGGCCGATGGTGCGAATGATCCGCACTACATTCTCAGCTACAACGCGAACGGCGCGGCGGGCATTCCCGCGACGGTCTCGTTGAACAACGCCGCGTGGTCGGCGAACGACTCCGCTTCAAAATGGATCAGCGTGGTCGCCAGCGGCGCGACATCGATCAGCGGCGGCGGCTACGGCTACCAGACGACCTTCTCGCTCGCGGGCTTTCTTCTCGGCACGGTGCGGCTGAATTTCAGCGCGGCCTGCGACAACGCGCTGACCAACGTCTTCCTGAACGGCGTGGCGCAGAATCAGAACTTCGCCGGCTTCTCGAGCTTCAGTTCGCCGTTCACCTTGAGCGGCGGGTTCAACAGCGGCGGCAACACGCTGGAGTTCGGCACGGAGAACCAGGGCGCGGGGCCGGGCGCGTTTCGCGCGCTGGTCAGCGGCACCGGTTTGAGCGTTAACACGAATGCGCCGCTCGCTGTCGGACCTTCCACTTATTATTTCCGCCGCAGTTTCAATTTCTTCGGCAACCCGCAGTTCACCACGCTCACCATGAATCCCGTGGTCGCGGACGGCGCGGTGTTTTATCTGAACGGCGTCGAGGTCCATCGTCAGAACCTGCCGGGCGGCGCGGTGAGTTACGGCACGGCGGCACTCTCGGATGTCACCTCGCCCGCGTATGCCGGGCAGATTTCCATTACCGCGAGCAACCTCGTGGTCGGCGCGAACGTGCTGGCGGTCGAGGTGCATCAGGCGGCGGGCAGCGCGGATGCGGCCATCTTCGGCACGGAACTGAATTTCACGCCGCAGGCGGTGCCGGTCGTGCCGCTCGTTTTCAACGAAGTGTCCGCGTCCACGAACGCGGCCTTCTTCGTCGAGCTCATGAACTACGGCACGAACGCGCTGGCGCTCGACGGCGTGGTGTTGCGCCGCGACAGCGGCGCGACGAATCAGGAATACGTTTTCCCGAATGGCACGACGCTGGCGGCGGGCGCGTTTCTCGCGGTGTCGAACAGCACGCTCGGTTTCTCGCCGACGAACAACGACAAGCTGCTGCTCTTCGCGGCGAACCGCGCGTCCGTCTTCGACGCGGTGTCGGTGAAGCGCGGCGCGCGCGCGCGTTATCTCGATGGCACGGGCGAGTGGCTGGTGCCGAACGCGCCCACGCCCGGCGCGGCGAACACCTTCAGCTTCAACAACAACGTGGTCATCAACGAGATCATGTACTCGCACAAGGCCTTCCCGCCCGTGACCACGAACATTCCGCCGCAGGACAATCCCGAGGCGTGGATTGAACTCTACAATCGCGGCTCGAACACGGTGGACCTGAGCGACTGGCAGATTTCTGGCGGCGTGGACTACAAGTTCAAGGCGGGCCGCACGCTGGCGCCGGGCGCGTATCTCGTCGTGGCCGATGACTACAACACTTTCCACGCGACGTATCCGGCCGTGGATGCGGTGGGCAATCTGGGTGGAAAACTTTCCGGCAGCAACGACCGCATCGTGCTCGAAGACCCGCTCGGCAATCCGGCGGACGAAGTGCATTACTACGACAAGGGCCGCTGGGCGGATTACGCGGACGGCGGCGGCTCCAGCTTGGAACTGCGCGACCCGAACGCGGACAACTCGAAGGGTGAAGCGTGGGCCGCGAGCGACGAGTCCGGCCAGTCCGGCTGGCAGCTTTACAGCTACCGCATCGTGGCTGCCGCCAGTCCCGCCGGACTCGACACGCAATGGCGCGATTTCATCATGGGCCTGCTCGCGGGCGGCGAATGCTACGTGGATGACATCAGCGTGATCCAGTCGCCGGGCGCGAACCAGATTCAGATGTTGAGCAACGGCGACTTCGAGAGCGGCAGCACGGGCTGGCGCGTCATTGGCAATCACCGTCTGAGCACCGTGGACATTGATCCGGCCAACCCGTCGAACCACGCGCTGCACATCCGCGCCAGCGGGCCGCAGGAGCACATGCACAACCACATCGAGGCGACGTGGGCGAACGGACGCGCCATTACCAACGGGCAGACTTACGAGGTGAAGTTCCGTGCGAAGTGGATCGCCGGCAGTCATCTGCTCAACACGCGCGGCTACTTCAACCGTATCGCGCGCACCACGGCGATTTCTTATCCCGAGCTGAACGGCACGCCGGGCGCGCGCAATTCGCGCTACGCGACGAACATCGGGCCGACGTTCGCGGAGTTCCGGCATTTGCCGGTAGTGCCGACGACCAACCAGGCCGTGACCGTGTCGGTCGTGGCGCAAGACCCGCAGGGCGTGACGAACTGTGCCGTGTTTTACGCCGTGAACGGCGGCGCGTGGTCGAGCGCGGCCATGACGCTGGCGAATGGGACTTACTCCGGCACGATCCCCGGCCAGGTCGGCGCGGCGCTGGTGCAATTCTACGTGCGCGCCACGGACGGACTCGGCGTGAGCGCGACGTTCCCGGCCAACGGCAGCAACTCGGCGGCGCTCTACCGCGTGTTCGACGGCGCGGCCAATCTCGCCTCGCTGCACAACGTCCGCATCCTGATGTCGCCCGCGAACGTGTCGCTCCTGCACGCGATCACGAACGTGATGAGCAACGAAGTGCTGCCCTGCACGGTGATTTACGACGAGAGCAGGGTCTTCTACGACGCGGGCGTGCGGCTGAAGAGCAGCGAGCGCGGGCGGCCCGCCTCGGCGCGCGTGGGTTTCCACATCGAGTTCCCGCCGGACGATTTGTTCCGCGGCGTGCATCCGGTCATGCTCGCGGATCGCTCGAACGGCGGCAGTCGCCCGCCCAACGAGGAGATGATTCTGCGCCACATCATGAACCACGCGGGCGTGCCGACGGTGAACTCCGATCTGATCCGCGTGCTCTCGCCGCAAGTCGCCGAGTACGGCACGGCCATCTTCGCGCCGCGCTTTGAGGACGAGTTCGCGGACGCGCAGTTCGAGAACGGCGGTGACGGTTCGTTCTATGAACTGGAGCTGATTTACTACCCGCTCGCGGCGGACGCGGGCGGCTACAAGATCCCCACCTCGGACGCCGTGTCGGGTCTCGATTACCAGAACCTCGGCGGCGACAAGGAGCCGTACCGCTACAATTTCATCAAGAAGAACCATCGCGACACGGACGACTACACGCCGTTCATCAACTTCGCGAAGATGTTCAGCCTCACCGGCGCGCAACTCCAGTTGGAGACGGCCCAGACCATGGACATCAACGCGTGGATGAAGGCCTACGGCGCGGTGAGCCTGTGCGGCGTGGGCGACATGTATTCGTTCAGCGGCACGCCCCACAACTTCATGACCTACATTCGTCCCGGCGATCAGAAGTCAATCTATCTGCCGTGGGACATGGATTTCTCGTTCGCCAACGGCAGCGGTTCGGCGCTGGTCGGCGGGGCGAACCTGGCCAACATCGTCAACCTCACGCCCAATCTGCGCTGCCTCTACGCGCACATTCTTGACCACGTTGATTCGACCTTCAACACGGCCTACATGACCTACTGGATCAACCACTACGGCGCGCTGGCCGGGCAGAATTATTCCGCGGACATCGCCTACGTGCAGGCGCGCGGCGACTTCGCCAAGACCACGATCAGCAACGCGGGCGGCAATACGGCGTTCAGCGTCGCGACCGCCAGCGTGCTTACGAACGGCTCCGGCCTCGTCACGCTCACCGGCACCGCGCCGGTCTGGGTCAAGACCATCACCATCAATGGCGCGGAGTATCCCATCACCTGGACTTCGCTTTCCGGCTGGTCCATCACGCTGCCGGTCAGCGCGGCTTCCAACCAGCTCGACATCGCGGCTCTCGATCTCCGTGACGCGGTCACGAACACCGCCACGCGCACCGTCTTCTACACGAACGCCGCGCCCAATCCGGTCGGCACCGTCGTGTTCAACGAAATCATGTACAACCCGTATCTGCCGGACACGGCTTACGTGGAACTGTTCAACACCTCGTCGAACGCGAGCTTTGATTTAGGCAACTGGCAGATCAACGGGCTGGGCTTCAGCTTCGCGCCCGGCACGTTCATCACCAACCGTCAGTTCGTCGTGGTGGCCGCGAACGCCTCCGCCTACGCGGGCGCGTATGGCGTGGCGGCGGGCGGGCCGGTCGGCGAGTTCGGCGGCGTGCTGCAAAACGGTGGCGAGACGCTCACGCTCCTCAAGCCCGGCCCCACCACCAACGACCCGATGATCGTCGTGGACAAAGTTCGCTACGACAGCGTGGCGCCGTGGAGCACGAACGCGAACGGCACCGGCTCGTCGTTGCAAGTGATTGATCCGCTCCAGGACAACAGCCGCGTGGGCGACTGGTTTTCCGGCTACGTGCCGGCCGTGACCGTCCCCGCCATCTCCACGCCGGCGGTGCCGCGCGACGGCTGGCGGTTCTTCAGTGCCAGCGGGAGCATCGGCAACGGCGAACCGGGACCGATGCGCCTGCTGCTCTACCTCGGCGAGACGGGCAGCGCGATCATTGACGACATCTCCATCGTGGCCGGTACCAACGCGGGCGTGGGTCCGACGAACTACGTGAACAACGGCGACTTCGAGGCCGCCTTCACGCCCGGGCTGACCAACAGCTGGGTCTTCGGCACCAACTACACGAACTCGCAGATCATTGGCGACCTCGTCCACTCCGGCGCGGGCGCGCTTAGAATCGTGGGCGCATCGCCCGGCACGGCGAACCCGCCGAATTACACCCGGGCCATCCAGCAGTTCCTCTTCCCGCCGCCGGTCCAGAACTCGATGAACACGATAAGTTTCTGGTACTGGGCCACCAACTCGGCCACCAACTTCTACATGCGCGTCCGCAACAGCGCCTTCATCACCACGGCCACCAACAGCGGCTTCACCAACATCAACATCTTCATCACGCCCTCGAACTACGTGCCGGCGCAAATCCTCAGTTCCGCCACCAACTCGCTCACGCCCGGCCGGACCAATGAAGGTCTCGCGACCTTGCCCGCCTTCCCGTCACTCTGGCTCAACGAAGTGCAGCCCGAAAATACGACGGGCATTTTCGACAGCGCGGGCGAGCGCGAGGCGTGGGTCGAGCTTTACAACGGCAGCACCAATCCGATCTCGCTCGACGGTCTCTTCCTCACCAGCACCTACACGAACCTGACCAACTGGGCTTTCCCGCCCGGCAGCAGCATCGGGCCGACCCAGTTCCTCGTCGTCTTCTGCGACGGCGAATCGGGCGACACCACGAACTCGGAGTACCACACCAGCTTCACGCTGCCGCCCGCGTCCGGCGGACTCGCGCTCTCGCGCCTGCACGGCGGCGTGCCGCAGGTCATTGACTACCTGAACTACGCGGGCGTCCACGCCGGGCGCAGCTTCGGCTCGTTCCCGGACGGGCAGTCCTTCGAGCGGCAGGAATTTTTCTACGTCACGCCCGGCGGCACGAACGACGGACGTTCCGCGCCCATCACCGTGTTCATCAACGAACTGCTGGCGCAGAACAGCAGCATCCTCGCCGACCCGGCGGACGGCCAGTTCGAGGACTGGTTTGAACTCTACAATCCCGGCACGAACGCCGTGGACCTCGCGGGCTATTTCCTGACCGACGTGCTCACGAACAAGTTCAAGTTCGAGATCACCACGAACATGGCGCACATCATTCCGCCCGGCGGCCATCTCCTCGTGTGGGCCGACAACGAGACCGGCCAGAACACCTCGCTCGGCGTGCCGCGCGCGGACCTGCATGTGAATTTCTCGCTGCTCGTCGGCGGCGAGCAAATCGGTCTCTTCGCGGCGGACGGCACGGCCATTGATCAAGTGACCTTCTTCGGCCAGCCCAACGACGTGAGCCTCGGGCGCTATCCCGACGGCGCGGCGCAGTTCTACTTCATGCCCGGCACCGCCACGCCGC
>JANNGC010001005.1:0-6836 GCA_031380445.1 Pedosphaera sp. | reverse complement strand
CTGAGTTGGAATTTCACGACCCCTCCGTTGAGCGAAACCTACACGGAGCCGACGCTCGGGTTCATCGTGCTGCCGGTGAAGTATTCGGCCAAGGGCATCAAGACGGATCGCAAAGCCCCGTTTCTGTTTCGAGCCTCGGCGCGCGTGGTTTTGCCCGCAGGTGAACAGCGATTGCTGCTTCGCGTCCGCACGGGCGCGCGCCTCTTCCTCGACGGGAAGCCATTGTTCACCGTGAAATTTCCCAGCCTCACTTCGGACGGTCACGAGGAAGTGCCGGAAGTGCCGCTGCCCCTCGGCCCGGACGTGCGCTACGTGCGACCCGGCCAGGGCGAAGCCATCGCCACTGTGCAGGGCGACGGCGCGGAACACGTCTTGGTGCTGGAAACGATCATCGGTCTCAAGGAGCGTCGCCCCGAAGTCGGCGAACTGACGGTGAGCCTCGCGGCGAAGGGCGCGGAAATGTTTTACGTGCTGAGTCCCGAGGGCGGGCCGCGCGTCGCGTTGTCGGATGAATCGTGGGGAAGATATGAGGACGAGCGTCGTGCTTTTCACGCGCGCGGGGATTTGCAGCGCCGACGCCAACTCGCCACGAGCGAGGACAAGTATGGGCCATGCGTCACGAACGCGCGCGTGATCAGATGGTGAAACTTCCGCCCGTCAAAGTTCCTTCCGTGAAAAGCGAAGCAGTACAAAACGACCTGGATCGTTTCATCAACGCGAAACTCGAAACTTCAAACTCGAAACCCGCCCCGCTGCTCGACGACTACGCCTTCCTCCGCCGCGCGTCGCTCGACACGGTCGGACGTGCGCCCACGGTCGAGGAGTTAAACCAGTTCCTCGGCGACTCCGTCCGTGACCGACGCGCGAAAGCGATTGATCGATTTCTCCAACATCCCTCGTGGGCCGATCATTGGGTGAGCTACTGGCAGGACGTGCTCGCGGAAAATCCCGGCATTGTGAAGCCGATGCTGAACAACACCGGCCCATTCCGCTGGTACGTCCACGAGGCGTTCACGGACAACAAGCCGATGGATCGCTTCGTCACCGAACTGATTCTCATGGAAGGCAGCGCGAATTACGGCGGGCCGGCGGGCTTCGGCATCGCGACGGAGAACGATGTGCCGCTCGCGCAGAAGGCGCAGATCGTCGCGCAGGCGTTCATGGGCATGCAGATGCAGTGCGCCCGCTGCCATGATGCACCGTATCACGATTTCAAGCAGCGCGACCTCTTCAGCCTCGCCGCCATGCTCAAGCGCGCGCCGCAGGAAGTGCCGTTGAGCAGTTCCATTCCCACCAACGCGAACATCGTCGTGGGCCGGCTCGTGAAAGTAACGCTCGCGCCCGGCTCCAAAGTTCCGCCCACCTGGACGCTCACCAACACCGTGCCGGACGAACTCGCGCCCGGCGTGCAACGCAACGCAAAAGATTCCCGCGAACGTCTCGCCGCACTCGTCACTGATCCGAACAACGGACGCTTCGCGCGCGTGATCGTGAACCGTCTGTGGAAGCAGTATCTCGGCAAGGGGTTCGTCGAACCGGTGGATGACTGGGAGACAGCACAGCCCTCGCACCCCGAACTGCTCGACTGGCTCGCGCGTGAACTGACGACGCACGACTACGACCTCAAGCACGTCGCGCGACTGATTCTGAACTCGCACACTTATCAGCGCGAGGCGCGGCCCGAGGCCCAGGGCGACAAGCCGGAGCAGCGCCTGTTCGCCGGCCCGTCGCGCCGCCGCCTGAGCGCGGAGCAGTTGGTGGATTCACTCTTCTCCGCCGTCGGCAAAAAATTTGAATCCGAGGAGATGAACATGGACGTGGACGGTCGCCGCCCGGTGAAAGAGTTCAACAATCTCGGCACGCCGTATCACTCGTGGGAGTTCACCTCGCTCTCGAACGAGCGCGACCGCCCGGCTCTCGCGATGCCCCAGGCGCAGATGATTTCCGACACGCTCACCACCTTCGGCTGGCGCGAGTCGCGCCAAGGCGCGCAGACCGTGCGCGACGATTCACCGAACGTCCTGCACCCCGCCGCCCTCGCCAACGGCCTGCTCGCCAACGGCCGCATCACCCGCCTCTCGGACGACAACGCCCTGACCGCCGTGGCCACGCGCAGCGACCTCACACTCCCGCAACTGACCCGCGAAACTTTCCTCCGCGTCGCCTCGCGCCTGCCAACGCCCGAGGAAGAGAAAATTTTCACCAGCTACTTAAAGGAAGGCTTCGACTCCCGCCTCGCCGTGAGCACGCACACCGCCGCGAAGCCACGCCAAGCCACGCGCCCCGTCTCCTGGTCGAACCACCTGCACCCCGAAGCCACCCGCATCAAGCAAGAGGCCGAACGTGCCGCCCGCGCCGGCGACCCGCCCACTGAACGCCTCACCCCCGCCTGGCGCGAGCGCATGGAGGACGCCGTGTGGTCGCTGGTGAATTCGCCGGAGTTTGTGTTCGTGCCGTGACCTATGAAAAAGCCTGCTCTCATCTTAAACTGTTCTCGCCGCGAATTCTTGCACCGCACGGGAATGATCATGACGGCAGCCAGTTTTTCTGGCTCGTCTGTTTTCGCCGCCACCAAGCGCGAAGAAATCATTTACCCCAAAGGCCAGGCCGAGCATTGCATCTTCATCTGGCTCGGCGGCGGCGCGGCGCAGACGGACACTTGGGACCCAAAGCGCGTCGGGGATTTTAAGAAGATTGCCGGCTCGGCGTATCCGGCGATTGAGACGGCGGTGCCGGGCGTGCAGGTGTGCGAGCACTTGAGCGGGTGTGCGAAGATTCTCGACCGGTTCGCGCTGCTGCGCACGGTGCATCACGACGTGATTGATGAGCACGCGGCAGCCACGAATCGCGTTCACACCGGACGGCCCACGAGCGGCACGGTGATTTATCCGTCCATCGGTTCCATCGTGGCGCATCAGCGCGGCGCGGCGGCGGACGGCATTCCGCCGTATGTCGTCATTGGCTATCCGAACGTGACGCGCGGGCCGGGCTTTCTCGGCGCGAAGCATGGCTACGTTTATCTCACCGACACGGTGGCGGGCCCGAGCGGGTTGACGCGGCCGGAGTTCATTACGGCGGCGCGGGCGGATCGGCGCGAGGGTTTGCTGGCGGAATTGCGGAAGGGCTACACGGCGCAACACCAGGACGACAAGGCGCTGGAGGATTACGACACGGCCATCGAGGAGAGCTTCAAATTGTCGCGCGGCGATTTCATGAAAGCGTTTGAGTTGGGCGGCGAGCCGGACTCGTTGCGCGCGGCCTATGGATCGGAGTTTGGGCAAAGATGTTTGCTCTCACGACGGTTGGTGCAGCGCGGCGTGCGCTTCATCGAGGTGTCGTTCAACTTGAACTTCATCAACGGCACGGGCTGGGACACGCATCTCGGCGGGCAGAAGAACCAGCACCTGCTCATTCAAGATCTCGACCGCTCGGTGTCGAACCTCGTCCTCGATCTGGAGCGGCACAAGCTGCTCGACAAGACGCTGATCGTCATCGCCACGGAGTTCGGGCGTCCGCCGGAATTCGACAACGGTGGCGGGCGAGGCCATCAGTCGAAGGCGTTCAGCATCGCGCTGGCGGGCGGCGGATTGAAAACCGGCCAGGCCGTGGGTGTGACGGATGAACTCGGCAAGAAGCCCGTGGATTACCCGCTGTCCATTCCCGACCTGCACGCGACGATTCATTGCGCGCTCGGCATCAACCCGGAGAAGCATCTCTTCGACGAGGATCGTCCGGTGCCGATCACGGATCGCGGGCAGCCGGCGCGGGTGTTGTTCGCCTGAACCGCGCGCCGGGCATCACGTACCAATCAGACTGACTTTCCCGCGCCTTGAATCAGTCGCTTCCCTTTGTTACTTAGAGACTGGTCAGTCGCACGGCTCTGCTCCTTCGTCGCGGCGGATCACTTTTGCGCTTCGTGAACACATGGACTCGTCTGGCCCGCCTGCTGCCCGCGCTTGCGCTGGTGCTGCTGGCGTTTCCTGCCCCGGCGGCGTTCACCAACTTCATCAACTTCGAGACCCCGCCTGTTCATCCAGTCGCGCTCGGGCCGGACGGCCGCACGCTGGCCGTGTGCAACCTGCCGGATAATCGCGTGGAGCTTTTCGACGTGTCGTCCGGCATCCCGGTGCCGCTGGGCAGCGTGCCGGTGGGACTCGATCCCGTGACGGCGCGCTTCGCCTCGTCGAACGAACTGTGGGTGGTGAATTTCATTTCCTCGTCCATCAGCATCGTGGACGTCGCGGCGCAAACGGTGGTGGCGACGATTGAAACTCCAGCGGGGCCGAGCGATGTGGTGTTCGCGGGCAACCCGCGCCGCGCGTGGGTGTCGTGTTCGCGAACGAATGCAGTCTTCGTGATCAATCCGACCAATCGCGTCGCGGTGACGAACCTCGTCATCCAAGGAGAAATGCCGCGGGCGATGGCGACCAGCCCGGACGGCTCCAAAGTTTATGTCGCGATTTTTGAATCGGGGAATGGGACGACGATTCTCGGCAGCAAGCTCACGGACTTGAACGTCTTCCCTGCGCCCGGCCCGGTCGAGGACACGAACGGCCCGCATCGCGGCCTGAATCCGCCGCCGAACTCCGGCACGAATTTTTCGCCCGCGCGCGCGCTCACCAACCCGCCGCCAAAAGTCGCGCACATCGTCCGTAAGAACTCCGCCGGCCAGTGGATGGACGACAACAACGGCAACTGGACGCCGTGGGTCTCCGGCACGAACGCTGCGCTCGGAGGACGCATCGTGGGCTGGGATTTCCCGGATCGCGACGTCGCCATCATCAACACGACCAACTTCCAAGTTACTTATGCGCACCGCCTGATGAACATGTGCCTCGCCATCGGCGTGAACCCGGTGAGCGGCGAAATCTCCGTGGTCGGCACGGATGGTGTGAACGAGAAGCGCTTCGAGCCGGTGCTGAACGGCGTGTTCCATCGCGTGAATCTGGCGTTGGTTGATCCGGTCACGCGCACGAACCGGCTGCGCGATTTGAATCCGCATCTCGACTACCTCACGCGCCTTCTCCCGGAACCGCAGCGCGCGCTCGGACTCGGCGATCCGCGCGGCATCGAGTGGAATGCCGCCGGCACGCGCGCTTACATCACCGGCATGGGTTCGCGGAATCTCATCATCGTGGACGCGAACGGCGCGCGCGTGAACCCGCAGCCGGTGGAATTGCCCGAAGGCCCGACTGGACTCGCGCTCGATGAAGCGCGCGCGCGGCTCTACGTGTGGAACCGTTTCTCCTCCAGCCTCTCCGTCGTGGAGACCGTCAGCCACACGGTGCTGACGAACATTCCTGTTTTTGATCCAACGCCCGCCGTCGTGCAGAGCGGACGCCGCGCACTCTACGATACGCGTCGGACGAGCGGACTCGGCATCGCTTCGTGCGCGTCGTGTCATGTGGACGGGCGCACCGACCGGCTCGCGTGGGACTTGGGCAATCCCGCCGAGCATCTCAGCACGAATGCCGGCTTCGTCTTCCACCCGATGAAAGGGCCGATGGTCACACAGACCTTGCAGGACATCATCACGCCCACGAACTTCAACGGCATCGCGCAGATTCAGCAACCGCTGCACTGGCGCGGGGACAAGAAGAACATCGAAGAGTTCAACCCTACGTTCACGAATCTCCAGTCCGCCGAACTCGCGCTCACCACCAACGAGATGGCGGATTTCAAGACGATGCTCGCGAGCATGTTCTTTCCGCCGAATTTCCTCCGCACGTTCTCGAACACGCTGCCGACTTCCGTGCCGTTGCCCGGCCACTACGGCCGTTCGCTCACGAACGGCGGCCCCGGCCCGGCGCTGCCGCCGGGCAACGCGCAGCTTGGCTTCACGCGCTTCGACCGCGCGGACTGCCGCATCTGTCACGACTTCAACCAAGGGCGCAGCGTGATTCAGAACGAGCTGTTCAATCTCCCGCGCGAGGGCGCGCAAGGCGCGTTCAAGTCGTCGCAGTTGCGCAGCATGGGCGAGAAGCTCGGCTTCGACGGACTGAGCACGAACAGTCGCGCGGGCTTCGGCTTTCAGCACGACGGGCGCGTGGACACGCTCACGCGCTTCATGGTGGACGGCTTTCACGAGGCGGTGACGAACGATCAGGCCATCGCGGATTTTGTCGCGTTCATGCTGTGCTTCAGCGGCTCCGATCTTTCAGTCAATCCGAGCAACCCGAGCCAGGACGTGCCGGCGGCGGTCGGAAAACAAATCACCTTCACCTCCCCTGCTCCGCCCACGTTGCTGAACTCGATGGTCGCGCTCGCCACGCGCACGAACAGCCGCGTGCAACTCATCGTGCGCGGAAAACAGAACGGCCAGCCGCGCGGCTGGCTGTTGCGGCGCGCGACGGGAGATTTTCTTTCCGACCGCAATGGGGAAATTGCGCCCACGCTCGCCAGCGTCATCGCCTCCGCCGCGAGCACGAATCCCTTCACCGCCATGCTCGTGCCGGAAGGTTCCGGTCTGCGCATCGGACTGGATCGCGACGGCGACCAGCACTACGACGCCATCGAACTCGACGGCGGTTCCGATCTCGCGGATGCGGACTCGGTGCCGCTCCCGTGGACGACGCTCGCGAGAGTCTCGACAAACCTAGTGCTGACGTGGACCTCGACCCCGGGCGCGAGTTACGCGCCGGAGGTTTCCGTTTTCATCACGCCGGGGAGTTGGATTCAAATGCTCTCGCCGACTCCGGCGACGACGAACCTGACGACGCTCAATCTCGGGCCGCCGGCGAGTCCGCGACGTTTCTATCGCGTGCGGTTGTTGAAGTAGTCGGAGCGCGGGCGATACAGTGAGCAGGAAGACCGGTGGGGGGGATGGGGGGGTTTGT
>JANNGC010001002.1:0-5254 GCA_031380445.1 Pedosphaera sp. | reverse complement strand
GGCGCTACGACGTAACGCCGGCTTTCCAGCCGGCAGGTGGCGAGACTTTCCAGTCTCGTGTTCATGGTGCGGGCAGGACGCGCCCGAAGCGTTGAAAGGGAGTTCCTCTTGAACTCTACGAGTCCCCGCGCAGCCGCTCCCTTAAAGTCTCCTTCGTCACTTCCCCTTCCCAGCGGCTGATGGCCACGGTCGCGACGCCGTTGCCGATCAGGTTCGTGACGGCGCGGCATTCGCTCATGAAACGATCAATGCCAATGAGCAACGCGAGGGAGGCAATCGGAATGCTGGGCACGGCGGCGAGCGTCGCGGCCAGTGTGATGAAGCCTGCGCCGGTCACGCCACTCGCGCCCTTCGACGTAATCATGGCGATGAGCAGCAAACCGATTTGCTGCGAGAGGTCGAGCGGCGTGTTCGTGGCCTGCGCGAGAAAGACCGCCGCCATGGCCATGTAGATGTTCGTGCCGTCGAGGTTGAAGCTGTAGCCGGTGGGAATGACCAGCCCGACGGTCGCGGGCGCGCAGCCGAGGCGTTTCATCTTGTCGATCATGCCCGGCAGCGCCGTCTCGGAGGAACTCGTGCCGACGACGAGCAAGATTTCGTCCTTGATGAAATTCAGGAACTTGAAAATCGAGAAACCGCTCCACAGCGCGATGCCGCCGAGCACGAAGACGACGAACAGCGTCGCCGTGAGATAAAACCCGCCCATCAGCGCGATGAGCTTGGTCAGTGAACCCAATCCGTAACTGCCAACCGTGAATGCCATCGCGCCGAACGCGCCGATGGGCGCGACCTTCACCACGAGGCGCATGACGCCGAAGAAAATCTCCGACACACGGTCAATGACATGCAGCACCGGCACACCGCGCTCGCCCAGCGCGGAAATCGCAAACGCCGCGAGCAGCGACACGAGCAGCACCTGCAACAAATCGCCCGAAACGAACGCGCCGAGGAACGTGGAGGGAATGATGTTCAGGAGAAACTCCGCCGTGGTCAGGTGCTGCGCGTTCTGCACGTAGCTCTGCGTCTGCGCCGGGTCGAGCGTCTTGGGATCGATGTTGAACCCATCGCCCGGCCGCAACACGTTCACCACGACCAACCCGATGACCAGCGCCAGCGTGGAGACGACTTCAAAGTAGAGCAGCGTCTTGGCCCCGACGCGCCCGAGCTTCTTCAAATCCTTCATCGAGGCCACACCATGCACGACGGTGCAGAAGATGATCGGCGCGATGAGCATCTTGACCAACTTGATGAAGCCGTCGCCGAGCGGCTTGAGGGATTTGCCGAGGTCAGGAAAAAGCCAGCCCGTGAAAATGCCGAGCGCGACCGCGATGAGCACCTGCACGTAGAGGATGCGATACCAGGGTTTGCGCGTCCGCGCGCCGGGGTCTGAAGACAGGCTTGAACTCACGCCGGGCTATTTCCGCCGGCGGAAGGCCAGCAACGCGCCCGCGCCCAGAAGGAACAGCGCAATTCCCGCCGGCTCGGGAACCGGGGTGTTGGAAAAGGTGATGTTGTCCAGAATGGTGGGCGGCACCCCGAGATTCCCCGGCGTGGTCGTGTTCATGATCTTCAGTTCGGTGGACAGGCCGGCGTAGGCCGAGAAATCCCCCGCCCACTGGTTTCCGCCCAAGAAGATGAGGGGAACCGGCGTGCCGTTCGCCTGCACCGAAATGGGCTGCGACGCCAGAAAACGCAGCGACAGGGTGTCAGCGGGCACCACCGCCGTTTGGGAAATGAAGGCCTCGGTCCAGGGAGAGTTGAAGTCCTGGTTGTTCAAGTAGCCGCTGTGCATAGCCAGCGAGTAAGAACCCGCCAAGGGTCCGCCGTAATTGAGGGAGCCGGGATTTCGCACCAGCAGATACCATTGGGAAATGCCGAAGTGCGGGTGCTCGTAATAGAGAACGCCGGTGTCGCTCCCGCTGCTGTGCGACCAGCCCGGTGCCCAAGTCGCCCAATCGAGAAACTGCGGGCTGCCCGAGGGCGCGGGCGGCTGTGGAAATAGCGGCCGCTCAAACGTGGTGTTGATGAAGCCTTGGGCCAGAAGGCCGTTGACCGACGCAAGGAAGACGAAGAACAGGAGTTTGGCTTGCATGCGCGGAACCGTGGCACGATTGCCGCGCCGACTCAAGCTCGACTCCGGCACGCTTCTCTTCTTAGCCCGCCATCGCGCGGGCGATGGAGTTCCACCAGCCGTCGTGCAGTTCGGCGAGCGGAGCGGTGAACTCGGCTTGTGCGGTTTTGATTTTCAGCTCGCTGCCACCCACTTTGCCAATCTGCGCGGCGGGGATGCCCAGCACCTTGGCTTGGCCGAGAACTTTCGCGGCGTGGTTTGCCGTGGTGGAAATAACGATACGGCTCTGCGTTTCGCCAAAGAGCAGCGCGTCGAGGCGGACATCCTTCGCGGCAGAAAAGTCCACGCTCGCGCCGAGGAGCCGCGGGGTTTCGCGCGCGATCTGCTGACTGATGCAGCTTTCGGCGAGCGCGACGGCCAGGCCGCCTTCGCTGCAATCGTGCGCGCTCTTGATCACGCCTTGGGCGATCCAGCCGCGCAGTGCGTCGTGGAGCGTCTTCTCTTTCTCCATGTCCATGCGCGGAGGAGTGCCGGTCTTCTGGCCGTGAATGACTTTTAAGTAAGCCGAGCCGCCGAGACCTTGCAGCTTGTCGCCGGAGTCCGCGATGTCGCCGAGCAGGAGAATCGCGTCGCCTTCGTCCTTGAACCATTGCGTGGTGATGTGCTCGGGCTTCTCGATGATCCCGACGACCGCGACGGTGGGCGTCGGGTCGATCGGGCCGTTCGGGCTTTGGTTGTAGAGCGAGCAGTTGCCGCCGGTGACAGGCGCGTTGAAGTGGCGACACGCGTCGGCGAGGCCGCGCACGGATTCCTTGAGTTGCCAGAACAGCTCGGGGTTGTGCGGGTTGGCGTAGTTCAAATTGTCCGTCGCACCGAGCGGCACGGCACCGGAACAGGCGAGATTGCGGCACGCTTCAGCCACGGCGATTTTGCCACCCTCGTACGGGTCGAGATAAACGTAGCCGCCGTTGCAGTCCACGGAGATGGCGATGAGCTTGTCGGGGAAACTGCCGCCGGGACTCTCGGGCACCGAATCGTACTTGATGCGCAGCACGGCGGCGTCGCTGCCGGGGGCCACGATGGTGTTGTCGCGCACCATGTAATCGTATTGGCGATAGACCCAGTTCTTCGAGGCGATGGTCGGCCAGGAGAGCAGCGCCTTGAGATTCGCCACGGCGTCCGTGGTGTCCGCGATGCCGTCCAGGGTGAACGCGCGCACCGCAGCGAGATATTTCGGCTCGGCAGATTCGCGCTGATAGATGGGCGACTCGTCGGCGATCTTCCTCGCGGGAATGTCCACGATCACTTTGCCGCCATGCCGCACGACCATGTGGCCCGTGTCGGTGACGAAGCCAATCTCCGCCCACGGCAAATCCCACTTGTCGAAGATGCGCTGCACTTCGGCTTCGCGGCCCTTCTTCACGATGATGAGCATGCGTTCCTGCGATTCGCTCAACATGATTTCGTAGGAACTCATGTTCGGGACGCGCTGCGGCACCTTGTCCAATTCGATCTCGATGCCGGTGCCGGCACGCGCCGCCGTCTCGCAAGTCGAGCAGGTGAGGCCCGCCGCGCCCATGTCCTGGATGCCGGCGACGCACCCCGTGGCGAGCAGTTCGAGGCACGCTTCGCAGACCAGCTTCTCCATGAACGGATCACCGACCTGCACCGCGCCACGCTGCTGCTGCGCGGATTCATCGGTCAAATCCTGGGAGGCGAAGGCCGCGCCCGCCAGGCCGTCGCGTCCCGTGGCCGGGCCGACGTAGAAGACAGGATTGCCGATACCTTTGGCTGCGCCGCGCGCGATCTGCTCGTGGCGCAACACACCGAGGCAGAACGCGTTGACCAGCGGATTGCCCTCGTAGCTCTTGTCGAAATACACCTCGCCCCCGAGCGTCGGAATGCCAAAGCAGTTGCCGTAATGCGCAATGCCGTTAACCACGCCGGAGAAGAGGCGACGGTTGTTGGCGACCTCCACTTCCGTCCCGCTGCCGTGGCCATTCGTAATCGGCCCGAAGCGCAGCGAGTTCACCGCGCACACCGGCCGCGCGCCCATCGTGAAAATGTCGCGCACGATGCCGCCCACGCCGGTGGCCGCGCCCTGGAACGGCTCCACTGCACTCGGATGATTGTGCGACTCGATCTTGAAGGCGATGGCGATGCCGTCACCGATGTCAATGATGCCCGCGTTCTCCTCGCCCGCGCCCACGAGAATCTTCGGCGACTTGGTGGGAAAAGTTTTCAGCAGTGGCCGCGTGTTCTTGTACGAGCAGTGCTCGCTCCACATCACGGAGAAGATGCCCAGTTCGGTGTAGCTCGGTTCGCGTCCGCCGAGGATGACCTTGGCGTGCTCGTATTCCTCGGGCGTGAGGTTGTGCTTCTTGACTAACTCCGGCGTGATGGCTGGCTCGCTCATTTAAGTTTGGGTGCAACAATTCAAAACGAAACGCGCGCAGCATGGGCGGCGTGAGAACGGCACACAAGAAAAACGAATTCACCCGCGGGTGCATCTTGAAACCGCTCTTAACTTCGGGCGGCGCGAACGGGGCAATAGGTAAGGCGTCGTCGCTCCGCGCGCGCCGGGGTGAGGTGTGAAAAGTTCTGAGCCGCCCTCCCGCCGCGCGCGGAGCGGCGTTGCCCTACCACTCCACTCCGGCATTTCCCTTGACGTCACGGGGGCTGGGCCGCTCATTGCCCGCGTCCGGCAATTTGAAGAAACCGCTGGGAAAGCCAGTCCTATTGCTGACAAAACAATTACCAACACTCTCATGAAAAAATTTCTGCTCGCCCTCGTCCTCGCCGGTCTCGCGGTCGCCGCCCCGAGTCTGCACGCCCAGGACATCGATAGAAGCACCACCGTAAATCTGGGGCTGCGGGCCTATTTTCAAAACCCCACGGTCACAAACCCACCGAACCTCCGCTTCACCGTCAGCAAGCCCGCCTTCACCTCGCTGCACCTGCTCGGGCTGATTGCCAACGCGCTCGGCACCAACTTTCCGACCGGAGCCAAACTGATCATGGTCAACTACGCCACTTTCCAAGTGCAGACGGCGGACGGCTTCGTGCTCCAGAATCTGAGCCCGGATTTGATCAGCGCACAAACGCGCTACGACCCAACCGACCCGAACAACCCCTACCCTGAATCGAGCACGTACAACGCCGTCACCGAGCGGGACGTGCGGC
>JANNGC010000998.1:0-15217 GCA_031380445.1 Pedosphaera sp. | reverse complement strand
AATCGCGCAGGAAGCGAAGGAACTGGATCGCGCGGGCACGCTCAAGCCGCTCGAACGCGCGGCGAAGGAACAGAGCAACAATTCCGGCAACCAAAGTTCGGACGCGATGCAGAAGCAGATTGACGCGCTGCAAAAGTCGCTCGGGAAAAACGGCGCGAACGATCCGTCGAAGATGGACAAGTTCCAGCAGGACTTGGCGAAGGCGCAGCAACAGGCCGCGAATTTGCCCGACAAAAATTCACCCGAAGGCAAGGCCGCGCGCGAGCAACTGGCGCAGACGCTCGGCAACCTCGCGCAGCAGATGAAAGACGCGGGCCTGCCGATGGACAGCCTCGAAGACGCGCTCAAGGCGTTGGAGCAGGGCAACATCGATCAGTTCGTGAAGAACATGAACGTGGCGGGCGAGGATTTGCAGAAGCTCTCCGACATGGCGAAGCAGTTGCAGTCGCTGCAACAACAGCAGGCGAACGCGCAGATGGGCAAAGACCTCGCCGAGCAGTTGAAGAACGCACAGACCGACGCCGCGCAGCAGACGCTCCAGAAGATGATTCAGCAGTTGAAGAGCGGCGCGATGAAGCAGGAGCAGTTGGATGAAATTTTGAAGGAAGTGACCAAGGCGCAAGACCCCGCGAGCCAGTACGGCAAGGTGGCCGAGCATTTGAAAGAGGCGATGAAGCAGATGCAGCAGAGCCAGAAGCCCGGCGCGTCCGACGGACAGAAACAGCAATCGAAGTCCGACGCCGCGCAATCGCTCGCCGAGGCCGCGAAGGAATTGGAAAAGCTCGCGCAACAGATGGCCGACGCGAAGCAACTCGCGGAAATGATGGCGATGCTGGAGCGCGCGCAGGAATCCATCCAGTCCGGCAAAGGCTGGGGCCAGTGCAAAGGTGGCGGCAAATGCCCGACGTGCAACGGACTCGGCTGCTTCGCCTGCAAAGGCCGCGGCTGGAAAGACGGCGCAGGCATGGGCGCGAGCGGCGTCGGCACCTGGGCGGATGAGACGGGCTGGACATACTACCCGCAAAATGTGGATCAGACACCGGTGGACAATTCCGGCATCCAGCGCCCCGACATGGACGCGAAGGGTCTCACCGAGCGCGACGCCTCACTGAACGAATCACTCAAGCCCACGAAAGTGAAAGGCCAGATGTCGCCCGGCGGCCAGATGCCAAGCATCACGCTCAAGGGCGTGTCCATCAAAGGCTCCAGCAAGGTCCAATTCGAGGAAGCTGCCACCGCCGCGCAGACGGATGCCCAGAGCGCGCTCAATCAGGATCAGGTGCCCCGCGCGTATCGTGGGGCTGTGCGGGATTATTTCGACGACTTGAAGAAGTAGGGCGCGGCGAGTTGAAGGTTGAAAGTTGAAGGTTGAAGGTTCCTGCGGCAGTTCGGCAATCTTGGGAAGAATCTCACCAAACCAATTGGAGGAAACATTTATGGCAACGGTTCAGTCGTTTGAGGAATTGGAAGTGTGGCAGGCTGCCCGTCAGCTCGTGAAAGAAATTTACGGCGCGTCCAAGCTCAAGCTCTTCGCGCTCGACCGTGATCTCAAAAGCCAGATACGCCGGGCCGCGACTTCAGTCATGTCGAACATCGCGGAAGGTTTTGAGCGCGGCTCGCGGAAGGAGTTCGTGCAGTTTCTCAATATCGCCAAAGGCTCGAACGGCGAGGTGCGCTCTCAGCTTTACGTGGCGCTGGATCAGGAATACGTCAGCGAGAAAAGATTCGAGGAACTGCGCCAGTCCACGATTACCTTGTCCCGCCGCATTGCGACTTTCATCCGCTACCTCGAAACGTGCCGCATGAAAACCCGCGTCCGAAAACCGTAAAAACCTTCAACCTTCAACTTTCAACCTGCAACACTCCCGCCCATGAAAACCGAGCAAGAAATCGCCTCCTTCCGCCAAAGTTTCACCGCGTTGCGCGACGAGATCGGCAAGGTCATCGTCGGGCACACGGACATTGTGGATGGCACGCTCATCGCCATCTTCGCGGGCGGGCATGTGCTGCTCGAAGGCGTGCCGGGCCTCGGCAAGACGCTGCTCGTGCGGACGCTGAGCGAGGTGCTGGAGCTGTCGTTCAACCGCATCCAGTTCACGCCTGACCTAATGCCGGCGGACATTCTCGGCACAAACATGGTCATGGAAACTGCGGATGGCCGGCGCGAGTTCGAGTTTCAGCGCGGACCGATTTTCGCGCACATCATTCTCGCCGACGAAATCAACCGCGCCACGCCCAAGACTCAGTCCGCGATGCTGGAAGCGATGCAGGAGAAGAGCGTCACGGCGGGCGGGCAAATCCGCAAACTGGTCGAGCCGTTCTTCGTACTCGCGACGCAGAACCCGATTGATCAAGAAGGGACGTATCCGCTCCCCGAGGCGCAACTGGACCGCTTCTTCTTCAAGCTCGTGGTCGGTTATCCGAACGCGGCGGACCTCACCGAGGTGATCACGCGCACCACCGAGAACCAGCGCGTGACCGTGAACAAGGTATGCGACGGCGCGACGCTGGCGGAGTTGCAGAAGCTCGTGCGGCAGGTGCCGGTCGCGTCGCATGTGAAGGACTACGCCGTGCGTCTCGTGCTCGCCACGCATCCGAAGACCGACACCGCGTTGGCGATTACGAATCAATACCTGCGCTTCGGCAGCAGTCCGCGCGGCGCGCAGTCGCTCATTCTCGCCGGCAAGGTTCGTGCGCTCACCGAGGGGCGCTTCAACGTCAGTTTCGAGGACATTCACGCCGCCGCCGCGCCCGCCCTGCGCCACCGCCTGATTTTGAACTTCGAGGCCGAGGCCGAGGGCGTCACCACGGATCACATCATCCGGCAGATTCTGGCCGAGGTGCCGAAGATGGCGGGCGCGGTGTCGGCGTAATTCCGCGCAGAGGAGCATTCACTTGAGCGACTTCGCCGCCGAGCACGCCCGACTATTTGAAGCCGCAGGATTTTGCCTTTGGCCAGTTGCGTCTCTCAGTGTCTTGATCGGTTTGATGCTCGTTTGGCAGAAGTCCGTGCGAAAGAAAACTGTTGGCCGCGCAGTCTTGGTGTCCGCGTGCGCGCTCTTTGTTCTCGCGTGGGTGCTGCCTTGGTACGCAAAGGCGGTGACCAGTTCCGCAACGAGTTCGTGTATTGCCAACCTCAAACAAATTGAAGGAGCCAAGGCGACATGGGCTTTGGAGAACAAGAAGGAGAATTCCGACGTGCCAAAGGATTCGGACTTGTTCGGACAGGCTGCTTACATCAGAGAAAGGCCAAAATGCCCCTGTGATGGGGCGTACGCCTTTGAAGCAGTCGGTGAGGCGCCCCGGTGTTCTTTGGGTGTGACGAACGAAAGCCACCGATTGCGATAAACCCATATGCGCCCGCGCACCATTATTCTTGCTCTGGCTGGCGTGTTGTTCATCAACGCAATGGTCGTGCTGGGTGTATGGTGGTGGTTCAATGCCAAGGCGGCGAAACTGGTGCCGGGCGCTGCCCATGCTGCGGCCACCAATTCCGAGATCCTCACGGTGACATCCGAGCCTTCGTCTTCTGGGCCGGGGCCGTCCGCCAACAGTCCTTTTTTGCCCCGGCCCGAAATCGGCGCCGCGTGGGCGGAGATTGTTTCGCCGCTGGAGGGTGAAGCGGTGCCGCGCCGGTTTGCCGTCAGCGGACGGTGCGGTGCGCTGCCCGAGGGCAGCCGCCTGATGTTGGTGATCGATTCCGGGCGCGCGGTTTTTTCGCCGAAGTTTCCGCTGCCAGTTGTCGAGGGCGAAAGTTTTTCAGGCACGGCCAACGACTTCGGGGCGCCGACGGGCGGCAGCATCTCGCTCTGTGTCTTCGCGGTGAGTGACGAAGGCGTGCGGCAACTCGCGGAGTGGCAGGCGCAGGGCAAGGCGACGGGGAAGTATCCGCCTTTCCGCCAGGGCGTGCCGGGCGGCGTGGAGTTGAAGCGAGTCAAACTGCGGATCGCGTCACGGTAAAGTCACACCGTCTCGGGGTTTCCACGAATTGACTTTCACCAACTCGGCACGCACCTTCCCGCATTAATTTTTCCGCCGGCAATAAAACTCGTTCAGTGCTGTCTGAATGTTTCGTGCGACGGGGCCAACTGCTGATCGTGCTGGCTCTGCTAGGATCGGTTTTTTCCACCTTCGCCCGGAATGCGGTCACACGGGAGTCGCTTACCAATTTTGATCAGCGCGCGGCGGCGCTGGTCGCTGCTCCGGCCAAGGCCGCGTCCATCGCCGGCCAGAAGGCCGCGCGCGCAGAACTGAAATCGCGCTCGCCGGACGTGGTGGTGGATTTCGATCCGGTCTTCGGTTCGCCCAAGTGGGTGCGCTCGTCCGCAGGAAAATTATCTGGGGCGATCCCGGCGGCGACGGCGAAACGGTTTGCCAATGACGAGCCGGTGAAGGCGTTTCTGGAGGAGCATCGCGCGCTGTTCCGGCACGGGCCGGAAGTTCTTACCACGGCGCGGCCGGCGCGGAATCACACGAACGAATTCGGCCAGCGCATGATGGCGTGGGAACAAATGGTGGATGGCATTCCGGTGTTCGATTCCGTGTTCGTGGCGCACAGCACGGCGGAGGGGGAATTGATTTCGCTCTCCAGCCAGTTCGTGCCGGAGCCGGAAAGCGCGGCGGATCGCGGCACGGCGAATCGGAAGGCGAAGGCGCTCGCGCCGCCGGTGAGCGCGGAGGGCGCGCTGCGGATCGCGGCGGAGAATCTTGGGGAAATTATTTCCGCGTCGAAGTCGCTGGCCACCCCGGCCGCGAAGACGTTGAAACAGAATTTTGATCTTCGGCCGCTGCCCGGCGAGGCCAGCGCGAGTCTGGTCTGGCTGCCGCTGGACGGCGACACGTTGCGGCTGTGCTGGGAGGTGGAGTTGAACCGGCGGGAGTTCAGCGAACGGTTTCGTCTCGTCATTGATGCGGAGACCGGCGCGATTCTCGTGCGGCGCAAACTCACCGTGGAGGCCAGCGAAGTTCACTACCGGGTGTATACCAGCGACAGCCCCGCGCCAATGTCTCCGGGGCTGGCGGTGCCGGGGAACGCGCAGGCGCCGTTGGTCTCCCGCCCGTTGCCCGCCATCAGCAACTTGAACGCTCGCTACGTCAAGCCCACGGGCGAAGTCCTGGACGCCTCGCCGCTCGGCTGGCTGGGCGAGGGCGTGCTGGACCCGCGCGGCAACAACGTGGACGCGCATCTCGACCGCGACGGCGACGACCGCGCGGACGTGCCGCGTATCCAGGCGACGCTGAACGGGCAGGGGCAGCGCGTGTTTGATTTCCCGATGGACCTCGCCACGAGTCCCACGAACTACTCGTCCGCCGCCGTGGTGCAGCTTTTCTACTGGTGCAATTTCATGCACGACCGGCTGTACGAACTGGGCTTCACGGAAACGGCGGGCAATTTCCAGAAGGACAATTTCGGACGCGGCGGCGGCGACAATGACGCCATGTTCGCCGATGCGCAGGACGGCTCGGGTTTCAACAACGCGAACTACACGCCGACCCGCGACGGCTCGTCGCCGAAAATCCAGATGTACCTCTTCAACGGCCCGACGCCGGCGCGCGACGGCGACTTCGACGCGGACGTGGTGCTGCACGAATACACGCACGGGCTGACCGACCGGATGATCGGCGGCGGCGTGGGCATCAGCCAGTTGCAGACTTACGGCATGGGCGAGGGCTGGTCGGATTTTTACGCGCTCGCGCTGCTCGCGCAGCATGAGGATGACTTGGGTGGGAATTATCCGCTGGGCGGCTACATCACCTACCAGTTCCTCAGCTTGCAGCAGAATTATTACTACGGCATCCGGCGCTATCCGTACTCCACGAACTTGGGCGTGGACCCGCTCACGTTCCGCGACATTGACGTGAGCACGGCCTCGACGCATCCGGGCATCCCGATCAATCCGACGGTGACCAGTTCGGGCAACGCGGTGCATCGGCAGGGCGAAATCTGGTGCAGCATGTTGTGGGATTTGCGCGCGGCGGTGCTGCGGAAATATGCGCCGACGAACGCTGCCGACTACACGAACGTGAACCGCCGCATCCTCGGCTACGTGACGCGCGGGCTGCAACTGTCGCCGCCCAATCCGAGTTTCCTTCAGGCGCGGGACGCCATTCTGCTCGCGATCCAAAACACCTCCGGCTTTACCAGCGACACGAACCAGGCGTGGGCGGCCTTTGCACGGCGCGGGCTGGGCGTGGGCGCGGTGTGTCCGGACAGTTCGATCACCACGGGGGTGGTCGAGTCGTATGTCACGCCGTTGCAACCCGAGTTCACGGTGCAGGTGTCCGCGAGTTCCTTCGTCGGCCCGGCGGGCGGGCCGTTCATTCCGGCGGCGCTCGAACATTTCCTCGGCAACGCGGGCGGCACCGGCGTGACCTGGGCGGCGGCGGTGAACGTGAACTGGCTGCAACTCGCCACCAATCGCGGCACGCTCACGCCGGGCGGCGCGTTCACGAATCTCGTCACGCTCACGGCGGCGGCGGACGCGCTCGCGGCGGGGCCGCACAGCGGAATTGTTTTCTACACCAACGTCACGCGCGGGCTGGTGATTCCCACCGGCGTGACGGTGCAAGTGGGGGCCTTGGAATCCGGCTCGCTGCTGGTTTCGCCCACGTCGGAGTTTCAAAGCCAGGGGCCGGCGGGCGGGCCGTTCAGTCCGGCGGTGCGGGAGTATCAGCTCGCCAACACCGGCCTGACTCCGCTCGGCTGGCGCATCTTCACGCCCACGGCGTGGCTCACGGTCACGCCCACGAACGGCGTGCTGGCCGCCGGTGCGGTCGCGCTGCTCACCCTGACCGTCAACAGCAACGCCGCCGCGCTGGCGGACGGCATTTATGCCGGGGCGGTCAGCGTGTTCAACACGAACGACGGCAGCCTGGTGCTGCTGAACGTGACCTTGCGCGTCGGCACGGCGGATTATTTCCTCGAAGAGTTCGCGGGCAGCGCCTTCGACCTGAACCTCCGCTCGCTCGCGCTCACGCCGGACCTGTCCCAGAATTTCTACCGCGCCTGTCTCGAACCGGTCGCGGGGCTGCCGCACGATCCGTCCGCCCACACCGTCCTCACGCTGGGCGACGACGAGTATGAGCAGATCACGCTGACGAACGGACGGCAGGTCTCCATCTTCGGCCTCAATTCCAATGCCATTTACGTCGGGGCGAATGGCAACGTGACGTTTGATCCGGGGCTGAACACCAACGCCTTTTCCTCCTCGCTGGCGGAATTTCTCGACCACGCGCGCGTCGCGCCGCTCTACGCCGACCTGAACCCGGCGGCGGGCGGCAGCGTGCGCTGGCGGCAGCTCGCCGACCGCCTCGTGGTGACGTGGCTGGACGTGCCGGAGTTCGGGGTGCCAGCGAACTTGAACACCGCGCAACTGGAGATGTGGTTCGACGGCGCGCTGCGGATGACGTGGCTGCACGCGCAGATCAGCGACCCGATCAACTCGACGCTCTACGTCGGCGTCTCGCGCGGCACGGGGCCGCCCGGCGGTTATGTGGAAAGTGATCTGAGCGCCTACGGCCCGTGCGTGGCCACCGCCACGCTGGTCCTGCCGCCTAGTGTGAACGAGGGCGAAGGCTCCGTCCTCGGCACGCTGCTGCTCAGCGTGCCGCTCACGAACGACGTGTTCATCACGCTCACGTCCAGTGACACGAACGAGATCGTTCTCTTCGATCCCGTGTTTGTTCCTGCCGGCAACACGTCCGCGAATTTCAGCTTCGACGCGCTGGACGACGGAGTCGCGGACGGCTCGCAGCGCGTGACCATCTCCGCGCAGTTCACGAACGGCGCGACTGTCAGCGCCTCGACGCTGGTTCACGACGCGCAGTCCGCGAGCCTCACGCTCAACGTCGTCTCGACCGGCACCGAGGGCGGCGTGCTGGTCGCCGCCGGCACCGTGACCGCGAGCGTCACGGCGGTGAAACCCATCACGGTGAATTTGCTTTCGGACAACACGAACCGCGTGCTCGTCGCGCCGGCCGTGATCATTCCCGCCGGACAAAATTCCGCGCCGTTCAATCTCGTGCTCGTGGACAACGCCGTTCTCGACGGCACGGCGAACGTCGTCATCGAGGCCTCGGTGGTGAACTGGACCGGCGACTTCGACGTGATCCGCGTGAGCGACAATGAGAACCGGCAACTGACCGTGACGCTGCCGCCCGAAGTGACCGAAGGGCAGGGGACGCTGACCAATGCGGGCACCGTGCTCTTCGCCGCGCAACCCCTGACCAACGTCATCATCGCCTTGCAGTCGAACCACCCGGAGCTGCTCACCGTGCCGGCGTTTGTGACGAATCTTGCCGGACAGTTGCAGCGCAAGTTCAGCATCACCGTGCTGAACAACGCCGTGACCAATGCGTTCGACACCGTCCGCATCACCGCCAGCGCCGTCGGATTTCTCAGCGGCACGGGGACGGTGATGGTGGTGGATGATGAGCGGCCTTTCGCGCCGACCGATCCGGTGCCCGCCGATCTCGCCACGCAGGTGGCGCGCAACCCAACGCTGAGCTGGCTGAACAATCCGAACGCGCCGCCGGGGACGGTTTACGACGTGTTCCTCGGCACGAATTCCGATCTCTCCTTGAGCAGTCCGGTCGCATCGACCCTGGGTTCGAGCGTCACGCTGCCGCGCCACTTGAACCCGGACACGACGTACCACTGGCAGGTGCTGGCGCGGCTCGCACCGTTTCCCTCCGAGCCGGGGCCGGTCTGGCAGTTTCGCACCGTGCGGTTCAACTATCGGATCAGCGAGGTGCCGTCGCCGGCCTACGTGGGCGAGGCGTTTCCGCTCACGGTCGAGGCGGCGGATGAACTGGGCCTGCCGGTCACGAACCATGCCGCCGCGCTCACGCTCACCAACTCGGCCCTGCTCTCCGGTGACTCGACGCTGGTGATTTCCGAACTGGACGTGGGCGGCTTCGACCGCCTCGAGTTCGCGAATGTCTCAAGCCGGGCGCTGAACATTTCCGGCTGGAAAATTTTCATCTACGACTGGCAGGCGTGGCCCGCGCCCTCCGCAACCTTCACCGTGCCGAGCGGCGCGGTTTCGGGGCCGGGCGAGGTGTTCCTGCTGCGCAGCCTGCCCTCCACGCTGCCGCCGACGTTTTTCCCCGGCACCTATCCCACGTTCACCCTGCCGTTCGTCACCGGCTGGAACAACAATGTGGACAACAATCCCGTGGCCGTGCTGGTGCTCGACCAGCTTGGGCGGCCCGTGGATTTCGTCTGCGCCTCGGGCGCGGACCCGGCGCTCATCACGTGGCCCATCACGATCAGTTCCAACCAGTGGAGCGGCCCGCCGGTGCCGACGAACATTGACAGCGGGCTCACCTACCAGCGCCGGGGGAACGCGGATGCGAGCACGGCGGCGGACTGGACTTTCGCCGCCCGCAATGTCGCCACGAACAACCCCGGCCTGAGCGCGTCCTTCTCGAACACGGTCGTGGTGCCGTTCCTCCACACGCCGCTCACGTTCGTGTCCGGCGTCGCGACCTCGTCCGTGACCATGCTGGCCGCCGCCCAGTCGGTGGCGTTCGGCGTCGCGGACGCGCAGGGACGCGGGGTGCGCGGCCCCGCTTTCGACGTGCTCGCGCGCAACGATTTGCAACTGTGGGGAGAGGTGGAAAACGACGTGCTGGCCGGCACTCCGTTCACCTACCTTTTCACCATCGTCAATCTTGGCCCGGACGGCGCCACGGACGTGCAGTTGGTGGACACGCTGGCGACGAACTCGGCCTTGGTCGAAGCCGTCTCTTCGCAGGGCGGCTGCGTTTTCTCCAACGGCGTGCTCGCCTGCGCGCTCGGCACCATCGAGGCCGACGCCGCCGTAGAAGTGTTCGTGACCGTGACCGCGCTCGAACGCGGCCTGCTGACGAACTTCGCCGCCATCTTCCGCGCGGAGCCGGACGGCGATCCGGCGAACAACACCGTGGGCCTCAGCACCATTGCCACGCACCCGCCGGTCTCCGTGCTGGACGCGACCAACCCGGAGCCGAATTCCACCACGCAGTTTCTCACCATGAATGTCCGGCTGGCCGGGCCCGGCCCGCTGACCGGCACGGTGTTTTACGCCACGGGCGGCGGCACCGCGACGGCCGGCGTGGATTATCAGCCGACGAACGGCGTGCTCACGTTCCCGCCGGGCGTGACGAACCGGACCATTTTCGTGCGGCTCCTGCCTGACACGTTGAGCGAGTCGAATGAAACCTTCGCTGTGAATCTCACCGGCGCGACGAATCTGGAAATCAATCGCGCGACCAGCCTTGCCACCATCACGGACAACGACGCGACCCCGGGATTGATCATAGACGACGCGGCAGTCAGTGAAGGCGACGCGGGCGCGGTGAACGCCGTCTTCACGGTGCGGCTGAACGCGCCGAGCGGACGCATCGTGAACGTGAGCTACGCGACCGCGAACGGCAGCGCGCTGGCCGGGCTGGATTTCGCGGAAAGCTACGGCACGCTGAGTTTCCCGCCCGGCGTCACCAATCTGGCCGTGACCGTGCCGGTGTTCGGCGATTTCCTGCCCGAGCCGGCGAAGAGCTTCACCGTCAGTCTGATCTCGCCGGGCAACGCCACGCTCGCGCGCAGCCCGGCCACTGGCACGATTCTCGACAACGATCTCGCACCGCTGGCCGCGTTCACCTTCGCGCCCATGCCCGGGAGCAACTATGCCGGCCTCGCCGTGCCGGTGACGATCACCGCGCGCGACGGCGCAGGGCAGGTGGCCACCGGCTTCAACGGCCCGGCCACGCTGCTGGCGTTGCGCGAGCAGCGCGTCGTGACCGTGGCGACGAACACCACGAACTGGAATCTGCCGCTCGCCGCGTCCTTCCACGACGCGCGCGTGCAGTCCATCTACCTCACGAACGAGATCGGGCCGGCCGGCCGCATCGTGGCGCTGGCGCTCGACGTGGCGCAGGTGCCCGGGCAGATTCTCAGCAACTTCACCCTGCGTCTCCGGCCCACGTCGGACACACAGCATGTCGTGGCCGCGTGGCAGTTCGCGTGGACCACGAACTTCCAGCACGACGTGCTGATCGCGCAGACCGGCTGGGTCACGTTCGCCTTCGCGCAGCCGTTTGATTATTCCGGGCAGCAGCATTTGCTGGTGGATTACAGCTTCAACAACGCGAGCTACAGCTTCGACGGCGTGGTGCGCGCGAACGTCACGCCGGGCAGTCGCTCGGTCTTCCTCCGCACCGACAGTGCGCATGGCAACCCGCTCGACTGGGCCGCGAACACGCCGCCGCCGCAGTCCGTCGCGCGCGTGCCGAGCGTGCGGTTCGTCCTGGATCGGAATGCGCCGCTGCCCCCGTTCACCACCGGCGGCTTCGTGAACGGCGTGTGGAACGGTGCCGTGCTGCTCAACACGATCACGACCAATGTATTCCTGCGCGTCGTGGATGACGAAGGACACATTGGCGTCAGCACGCCTTTTGCACTGGTCTCGCTGCCCGCGCTGGGCATCCGGCAGAACGGCGGCGCGGTGAGCCTGCGCTTTCCGACGCTGTTCGGCTTCTCGTACACCGTGGAGACCAGCCTCGCGCCCGACGGCGGATGGCAGCCGATCTCCGAGGAACTGACGGGCACGGGCGCGGCGCTGGAATTTTTCCACACGCCCGGTGCCGTCCAGCAGTTCTACCGCCTGCGCGTGCAGCCCTAGGAAAACCTGGGAGCGCCAGCATCCTTGCTGGCGCGAAGGTGTGTTTCAGTCAGCAACGCGCTGGCTGGAAGCCGGCGCTCCCAGGGCGCCCAATACCGTCTAAATAAAATTCGCCCGCGCGCGTCAGACTCCTCACTCTCTTGAAAACCATGACGAGCATTGAGCGGACAATTTCGGTGACGTGGCGGCATCGCGTTTATTTCACGCGCGGCGTCTTCGGCGCGCAGAGCGACTTGCTCCGGCAGGTGCTCGCGCTCGACCGCAGCAACCCGGTGGCGAAGGCCCTTGTGGTCGTGGATGAAATGCTCGCGCAGTCGCAGCCCTTCTTGCTGCCTGACATCGAAAGCTACTTCGCCCGTCATGCCAGCGAGTTGAAACTCGTCTGCCCGCCGCTGATCATCGAGGGCGGCGAGCGCGCGAAGAACTCCTACTTCCACGTCTCGGAAATCCAGTCGCACGTCGAGAAACACCACATTGACCGCCACTCCTACATCATCGCCATCGGCGGCGGCGCGCTGCTGGACGTGGTGGGCCTGGCGGCGGCCACGGCGCATCGCGGGGTGCGCCATGTCCGCATTCCGACCACCACATTGAGCCAGGATGATTCCGGCGTGGGCGTGAAGAACGGGATTAACGCGTTCGGGAAAAAGAATTTCATCGGCACCTTCGCGCCGCCGTTCGCGGTCATCAACGACTTCGACCTGCTCGCCTCGCTGCCGGAGCGCGACAAGCGCGCGGGCTACGTGGAGGCGGTGAAGGTGGCGCTCATCCGTGACTCCGCGTTCTTCAACCAGATCGAGCGCGACGCGGACGCGCTCGCGGCCTTTGAGCCGGAGGCGATGCAGCGGCTCATCATGCGCTCGGCGGAGCTGCACATGAACCACATCGCGACGAGCGGCGACGCCTTCGAGTTCGGCTCGGCGCGTCCGCTCGATTTCGGCCACTGGTCGGCGCATAAGCTGGAGCAGATTTCCGACTACCGCATCCGGCACGGCGAGGCCGTGGCGGTGGGCATCGCGCTGGATGTCATTTACGCGCGCGCGATGGGCTACCTCGACGCGGTGAGCGCGGAGCGCATTTTAGTGTTGCTCGAACGGCTGGGGTTTGAACTCTTCGCCAACGAACTGCTGCATGAAGATTCCAACGGCGAACTCGTGGTGCTGAAAGGGCTGGAGGAATTTCGCGAACATCTGGGCGGGCAGCTCACCATTACGCTGCTGCAAGGCGTGGGGCGCGGCTTCGAGGTGCATGAGATGGACGCGGGCGCGGTGCTCGGGGCGTTGCGCGAGTTGCACGCGCGGCAGGCGCAGCAGGCGGTGCGGGTGGCGGTGCGGGCGTAAGTTTTTTCTGCGCGGCGCGCGGGCCTTCCTGTCCGCAGCGACGCACGATGCGCAACGGTTCCCCCCGAGTCGAACGCTTGCTGAGTCATCAGATCGCTACGGACAGGAAGGTTCGCGCACCACGGCGTTGTGGGAAAATATCGGACGCGGATTTTCCCCGGCGAGTTCCTTGACAGCATTCGGGGCGTTCGCCAACGTCACGCCCGAACTGAAGCGCGTGTTTTCCCTTGCCTCCCTGGTGGATGGCTTTTCCCCTGAACAAATCTGGGAAGGGTTCACGATTCAGCCAACCAGTGCGCCGCGCGCAGGCCCAATCCGTCTGACGCTCCCGCACTGAAAAAGAATTACTGTTATGCCGAGAGTTGCCAAACCGAAGGAAGCCAAGGAGCTGAAGGAACCCAAAGTTACCAAAGCGAAAGCGGCGAAAAAAATTGCCGTCGAGCCGCAGCAGGAAGATTTGAGCCTGTCCCCGCCCGCGCCCGTGGAAAAAGTTGAGTCCGACACGGATCGATTTGAACGCGAACGCGCCGCCACGCCGCGCGCGCCGCAGCCTTCGCAGGAGCCGCCGCCCGACGCGCAAATGGACGCGCCGCAGAGCAGCGGCAGCGATCACGACACGGAAATGGTGTTGCGCCCGCCGACCCACGCGGTGGAGATGAGCGAGAGCGACACGGATCACGAGCGCCGCGAGCGCCGCGTGACCGGGGCCGAGACCGCGCCCGCGTTGAAGATCAACATTGCCGAGCTGCAGGCCATGTCCATGACCGACCTGAACGGCATGGCGCGCGAACTGGGCATCGAGAATTACGGCACGATGCGGAAGCACGAGATCATCTTCCACATCCTCCAGAAGAACGCGGAGCGCAGCGGCGTGCTGTTCTCGGAAGGCGTGCTGGAAGTGCTGGGCGAGGGCTTCGGCTTTCTGCGCTCGCAGAGTTTCAATTACCTCCCGTGCCCGGAGGACATTTACGTTTCGCCCTCGCAGATTCGCCGGTTCGATTTGCAGACCGGCAACCTCGTCGCGGGCCAGATTCGTCCGCCCAAGGACAAGGAGCGTTTCTTCGCGCTGCTGAAAGTGGAAGCCGTCGATGGCTCGGACCCGGACAAGGCGAAGGAGAAAACGCACTTCGAAAATCTCACGCCGCTCTTCCCGACGAAGCGGTTCATTCTGGAGACGAATCAGGAGGAACTTTCCACGCGCTGCATGGATTTGGTCTGTCCCATCGGCAAAGGCTCGCGCGGCATCATCGTCGCGCCGCCGCGCACGGGCAAAACCGTGCTGATGCAGAAACTCGCCAACGCGATTCTGAAGAACAACCCGGAGTCGTATCTCTTCATCCTGCTCATTGATGAGCGGCCCGAAGAAGTCACGGACATGGAGCGCACCTGCTTGGGCGCGGAAGTCATCAGCTCGACCTTCGACGAACCGCCGGAGCGCCATGTGCAGGTCGCCGAGATGGTCATCGAAAAAGCCAAGCGCATGGTCGAGCACAAGCGGGACGTCGTCATCCTGCTCGACTCCATCACGCGTCTCGCGCGCGCTTACAACACCATTCAGCCGCACTCCGGGAAAATTCTCTCCGGCGGCGTGGACGCGAACGCGTTGCACAAGCCCAAGCGTTTCTTCGGCGCGGCGCGCAACATCGAGGAGGGCGGTTCGCTCACCATCATTGCGACGGCGCTCGTGGACACGGGGTCGCGCATGGACGAAGTGATTTTTGAAGAGTTCAAAGGCACCGGCAACATGGAGGTGCATCTCGACCGCGCGCTGGTGGATCGCCGCATTTTCCCCTCGATCAACATCGAGCGTTCCGGCACGCGCAAAGAGGAGCTGCTTTACCATCCGCAGGAACACAGCCGCGTGGTCATCCTGCGCCGCGCGCTCACGGGTGTGCCGCCGGTGGAAGCGATGGAACTCGTTTTGGGCAAGCTCAAGAAGACCAAGACGAACATCGAGTTCCTGCTGGGGATGAGCGTGACGTGAGATGTGAGCGACGTTCATCACGAATCAAACTGCGAGACGCCGGGCTTTCCCGTTCGGCGCAACGTCTTTGACGCGGACAATATTCCTCCTGACTTGTTCGACCGTCGCGGCGAACGGGGTTACGTGGTCCTCGCGAAAGATTGGGACGCGATGGAGAGGTTTGAGCAAAGGCGGCTGGAGTGGCGTGAGCGAAGGAAGCCGAGTGAACCAAAGGTGAGTGAGGCTTTCTG
>JANNGC010000901.1:0-16691 GCA_031380445.1 Pedosphaera sp. | reverse complement strand
AAGCTCGCGCCGGAAAAAGTTTTTGCCACGCACGAGTCGGGCTTTGCCGAGGCCAAATTCGCGGACGTGACGAAGGGCGGAAAACTCACGTTGCAGAAATGGGCGCAGGTGAAGGGCACGATGAAGGTCGGCGACAAGGGCCGCACCGACGCCACGGTGCGGCTGATGAGCAACTACGATTTCGTCGCGGACGAGAACGGGAACGCCACGGGATTTTCGTTCATGCTGAAAGCAGAGCCGGATGCGGAGGGAAATTTCCTCTTCGAGAAAGTTCCGCCGGGCGAGCACCGGCTGGCGGTGGAATACAAGTTCAAGGACGACCGCTCCGGCGAGTTGGCGTTGAGCCACGGCCTTTTTGTGAACGCCAAATCTGGCGCGACTGCTGAGACCACGCTGGGCGGCACGGGGCGGCGCATCGTCGGGCGCATCAACCTCACCGGCGGCGATCACGCGGACGTGGACTGGAAGCGCGATGTGCATCACTTGGTGCTGATGCTGCCCGCGCTGCCGGGGCAGCCGGGAAATCGCCGGGCGGCGGTGCCGGATGAAAGCCCGCTGGTGTTGCTCCGCAACTTTCTGCCGCCGAACAGCCAGCCCATCAGCGCCGAGGTGCTGCGCGAACGTCAGCGCGCCGAGCGCAGTTACGTCTTGCTCGTGGAATCGAACGGCACCTTCCGCGCCGACCATGTGCCGCCGGGGAAATATCAGCTCACGCTCAACGTCACTGATCCCGAGGACGAGTATTACAACCGCCGCAGCATCGGCACGACGAGTTTGGAAGTCACCGTGCCGGACGAGAAGGCGGCGGTGAACGCGCCGCACGACCTCGGCGCGGTGAGTCTCAAGATTCAACCGCGGCTGCGCGTCGGGAAAACGGTTCCGTCCTTCGAGGGCAAGGGCGCAGACGGCCAAGTGACGAAGCTCTCCGACCTGCGCGGGAAGCCGGTGCTGCTGCACTTCTGGGGCCTGAGCCTGGGCTACAACACGACGGAGTTGCTGATGCTCAAAGAGCTTCAGGCGAGCTACGGCGCGAGCGGCAAACTCGTGATTCACGGCTGCAACCTCGACGGGCCGGGGAACAACCCGCAGCAGTTTGCCCAACAGCAGGGTTTCACCTGGAAACAAATTTACCTCGGCCAGTGGAACCAGACGCCAGTGCCGGGGATGTTCGGGATCAACGGCAACACGGGCTGCGTGCTGATTGATGCCGATGGCAAACTCGCCAGCGGAGTCCTGCGCAATGCCAACATCCGCAACACCGTGATGAGCGCGCTGGAGGAGTGAACGCGGTGGGGGCGGTCCGGCGCGACGAGTTTCACTTCCTGCCCCGCCGCCAAATCATTTGCCCCCGCCGCGCGCGCGCCGTACAAACGCGCCCGCATGACGGCCAATCAAATGTTCGCAGAGATGTCGCCCGCCCTCGCGGTGCGCATCGTCGAGGAAGTCCACGCCACCGACAAAGACCTCTACCGCGTCGCGCTCGCGAACGTGGCGATGGCGAAAAAAGTCCGCCCGATTTTTCTGGAGCAGCGAACCAAGGCCGAGCGTTTCCGCATGATGGCCGAGGCGTTGCGGCGCACCGATCTGCAAGTCGTCGCCGGCAACGTCATCAGCGGCTGGCTGGTCAAGAACCAGCAGCCGCTGCTCATTGATTTCCTCACCGCGCTCCACATCCCGCATCAGAACGGCGTGGTCGAGACGCTGCCCGCGACCGTGGACGACCAGGATTTGCACGACGCGGTGGAACTGCTGCTCGGCAAGAACACGCCGGAAGTCGTCGGCCTCTACCTGCGCGCCTTCCACGACATGAATGAAGCGGACTGGCCGAACTTGAAAAAGATTCTCACGGAAGACGTGCGGCTGATGCTCGGGGTGTAGGCCGACACGCGCGTTTTCAATCCTGAAAGGATTGAAATAATTCAGCCCAGGGTTGCCGAGCCTGCGAGGCTATCCTGGGTTCACGTCCAAGAGTTTTCCCAACTCTGAAAGAGTTGTATCAATGGCGCGTTCGCACGCTCCGTGATTCAACTCTTTCAGAGTAGTTCCCCCATCACACTGCCAACCCAGCGTAGCGCCTCAGCGGCGCAACGCTGGGCTGGATTATCCGAATCCTTTCAGGATTCAAAAACGGGCGGCAAAAATCCCGGCTCACGGCCCCTTCGGCAACGGCTCGTCCTTATCCTCGCCCAGCAGTTCACGCATGGTGCGGATCGGGTGGAAGGGCATCATCATGATCTTCGGGATGTAGAGCGGCTCGGACTTGGGCTTCGCGAGCGTGCCGCCGACTTTGTACTCGAACAGTTTCGTCAGCGGCGTGAACACGGTGGTCACGAGAATGCCGATGCCGGGCACGTCGCGCAGCAGTTGCGCCTCCATCCGCCCGTTGATGCGCGTGTCGAAATCCACCGTGCCTTCATAATTCAACCTCATGCCCGACGCCTGAATCGTCAGGTCGTCCGTCAGCACCACGCTGTTCGTGATGATGAATGACGCCGCCACCTCGCGCGCCTTGCTGTTGCCCGCGCCGGTCTTGAACGTGTTCAGAATCGGCGAGAACAGACCGAGCGCCGGCACGTCCCAGATCAATCCGTCCTGCAACGTCATCGCGCCGTGGCCGAACCAACTGCGCGGCTGCTCCGTGTTGGCGCGCGTGACCACGAGCGAACCGTTCAACACGCCTTCGAGCTGGTTCGTGGGCGTGTAGAGATCGTTCATCATCGAGTGGAAATTCAGGTCGCGCACGCGCGCCTCGAACGAAAAGTCAGCGCCCACCGGATTCGTGAAGGCAAACGCGGCGGAAAAATCCGCGCGCCCGCCGTGCATGGTGCCGCCCGCGTTCGAGATGGTGAGCGACGGCCCAAGCCAATGCACGTCGCCCGTCACCGATTGGAAGCGGAACGAGCGCCACTCGAACGGCGCGTCCTCGACGTGAATCTTCAGCTCGCTCTGCAGGCCGTCCGCCATGTTGATCATGCCCTCGCAGCGCGACAGCGGGGCGGAGAGAAATTTGTACGGGGCCATCAGTTCCTCCACGTCGCGGCTCACGACGTGCGTGATGTCCGCCGGGTTCAGACGGCCGCGCCCGTTGCGGATGTAGAGCTTCATCTGCGGCACATCAATGATCACGGCGTCCGCGCGGCCGGAGCCTTCGGTGCGAATCACCTCCGGCTCAATGATGTGCAGCACCTGGTTCGTGAAGGTAAGCAATCCGCGCCCGGACTTGGCGAGCCGCCCGCGATAGCCGCCGTTCGTCACCGCCACCGTGGCGCGCGCGGAGAGATTGGTGAGCTGATCCCAGCGCCCGGAAAGTTCGGCGTGAATGAGCGGCGGCTGCGTGAGCGTGAAGTCATCAATGATCAACTGCACGGACGGCGGAAAAAACGGGCGCAAGATTCTCGGGTCGGTGGCGCTGTCGAGAATGAACTCGAATTCCTGCGTGTCCTCGCGCGTGAAGTGGGAGAGGCGCAGTGATTCGCCGGGGCGCGTCAGCACCAGGTTCGGCAGGCGCAACGTGCGGTTCGAGTAGTTGAAATCCGACTGCAAGGACGAGACGAACAGATCGCTGAAACCCGCGCGGCCCGCCGAAAAATTTCCGGCCAGCGCGAGCGTGGGCAGCACGTCCCGCTTCCAGTCCACGCCGGCCCAGAGCGGCGCGTTCGTCCACGGCGGCAGGACCACGCGGCCCGCGACCGCAAACTTCGGTGGCGCATCCCATTCGAACGGCCCGAGCAGTCGCAGCACGTTGGTGCCGAGCAGCGGCGCGGCCTGCTTCGCGTCGAGCGTGGACTTCACTTCCGCCGTGAGCGCGCGCGTCGTGGTGTCGAGCGTGGCGGCGGCGCGCAACTCGCCGCCAAGCAGTTCGGCTGTCAGCTCGCGCACGGTAAGCAGCGGCGTCTGCCACGCGGCGGACGCGGCGAAATTGGTGATCTCCAACTGCGGCGTGTGCAGCGCCGTGAACTGCGCCGACACGTCACCGGAAATTTTTTCCACGCGCGCGCGCCACGAGAGGTTGGTGTCGGTGCGACGCATTTCCTCCCACGGGGGCAGCGCGAGCGACGCTTCCACCGTGCCGGAGGCCGCGCGCCATTCCTCCACGCTGCCGCCGGCGAATTGCAGTTTCGACTTCGCGGTCACGGGCCACGCGTTCGACGCGGAGACGATGCCATCCGCGCTCAGTTCAGCCCGAGCGAAGCGCGCCCAGCGCGTCTGCACCTGCTGGCCGCGAATGTGATACGAGGCGAGCGCGGTCTGGCCGTCGGCGGGGTTCGGGCGGAAGTCCGCTTGAATCGCCAGCGCGGACGCGCCGCCCCACGGCGTCTGCGCGCGCTTCACTTGCAAGTTCAGATGCGCGTTCGTCGGCGTCCACTGTGTGAGCGAGGGCGTAAATTGCGCGTCAAGTTCGAGGCTGGCGGCGCGGCCCCAGCGCGTGTCGGCCTCTTGCGCGGAAAGTTTCACCGTCGCGTACAGCAGCGCGCCCGGCTGCGGCGTGAGGTGCGCGGACATCATGAAATTGCTGCCCGCGCCCCACGGCGACTCGATGACGGGCGAACGGACGTTGACGTTGACGCGAAAGGTTTCGAGCCGCCGCGCGTCGCCGTAAATCGTGCCCATGATTTCCGTGGGCGCGGTGAACTTGGTGCGCTCGAACTGCGCGAGGACTTCGTGCCAGAAGGCTTCGGCCTGATCGTCCGGCTTCTCGCGGCCAAATTTCCAGCGGCGGAATGCGCTCGCGTTCGTGACCGTGCCGGACACGCGCAAGGTCACGCCGAAGGTCTTGGCCTCGAAGCGGCTGAGTTCCCACTGATCACCGGGGAGGAATTTCAACGCGCCGTTGATCTTTTCGATGTCGAGTTCCTGTGGCTTCGCATTCGTGCCCCACACGGGGAGGACGACGTGGCCGCCGCGCAGTTCCACGCCTTCGATGTCGAGTTGCAGGCGGCGCAACGCGTCCCAGCGGAGATGGACTTCGGCCTGGGCGGCGGAGGCGCGCGGGCCGTTCGTTTCGCCGGCGCGTCCGAACTGGATGTCATCGGCCACGATGCCGCGCGTGAAGTCGAGGCGCATCCGGGCGAAGCGCAGTTCTACGCCGCGCGTGCGCAATTCGAGGACGAGACGATCCTTCACGAAGCCTGGCAGCCCGTAGTGATGCAGCCACAACACCAGCACCAGCAGTGCGAGCACACCGAGCCACACGACGATGCGACTCCAGCGAAAGGCGATGCGCGCGATGCGCCAGAAACGCCGCCGGGGCCGGGCGATGGCGGGCGGTTTCATGCGGAGCGGAGCGCGGACCGCCGAGTCCGCGCGATCAAAAAGTCTGCAACGGTTGATGCCGCCGAGAAGCTGATGAACACGCGGACTCGGCGGTCCGCGCTCCGATCATTTTCAGAACGGTCCGCGCGGCGCATATCATTGGGCGGCTCTCGGCGCGGCCAGTTCGAAGTAACGCTGCAAGTCCGCATACAACACCCATGGAAACTCGAAGACCACCGGCTGTCCGTCCACCGTGATCAGGGCGTAGGGCAGGCCCAGCGGTGAGCGGCCGCCGAACTCGATGGTTAAAGTCTGTGCGGCTGGCGACGGCTCAGCGCGCAGTTCGACGGAGAACTGCACCGGGTTCGCGCCGAAACCAAAACGCGCGCGCACGCCTTCGCCCTTGCCCAGCCACATCGTGGCGGTCAGTTCGCCCAGCGCGCGGGTGATTTCCTCCATCGCGAACGGGTTGATCTCGCGGCTCCAGCCGCGCACCGCGATCCATTCGCCGGCGGGCTGGCGGATCACTTCCTTGGTCGTCCCGTTTTGCCGCACCGTGATGCGCGACACCTGGTTCGTGGAAAAATTCCACACGCGATGCTCGCGGAACTGCCACGCGGCCACGGGCAGGTGCGAGAAATCAAACGCCTTGATGCCGTACACGGAATCCTCATCGAAGCGGCGCGCGAAGGCCTTGTTCTCCGTGGCGTTGGTGCCGAAGGCGAGACGCGCGACGAGCACGTTCGTCACGCTCGTGGCGTTGGTCACGGTGGTGCGGAGCGTGTACTGGCGCTGGCCGGGTTCGAGTCCGTACTTCGTGAAGTCTGTGACCACATCCTGCACGAACTCGCTGGCCTCGAGTTGCGAAAGCAGGCGCAGCCATTCGGCGACGAACACGGGGTCGGCATTCAGCTCGCCCGCTTTCCAGCCGCCGTCCGCACGGCGCAGGACGAAACTTTCGTCGCCGCGCACTTCCACCACGTCCACGAGTTCCGGCGCGAAGGGAAAAATCGGGCGCTCGCGCAACTCGGTGTAAGGCAGCCCGAGCGGCTCGACCGCGCTCTTCGCCACCAGCACCACGTTGCTGTGCGTGAGCAGGCGCGCATACACGAGACCGGGATTGTTGGTCGGTGATTTGCCGAATTGAATCCGCTGCACATTGGCGCCGGCGCCGAGCGCGACTTCGTATTCGGGCTTGGCCAGGCCGAACGCTTCGTCATCCGCGCGGACTTCGTCGGTCACGAACTCAACGACGCGGCCCAGTTGCAGGCGGCGGAGAAATTCATGCACCTGGTTTTGATCCGCGCGATGCTCCGGGCGCGTGAGCTTCCACAATTTGTTCGTGGCATCGAGGCGCAGTTCGTAGCGCGTGCCGTTCTGGCCGACTTCGACACGGTCCGGCGCGACTGCGCCGAAGTCGAAGAGCGCGGGATGCCGCCAGTCGTTCGGCGTGCGCGGCACTTTGTCGAGCAGCTCGGAGCTGACGACGAACACGCTCGGGTCGCTGCCGACCTGCACATAGACCTGATCGCCCGCCGGGGTGCGTGAACCGAACTTGAGATCGAACCGCTCGTCGCCGCGCTCCAGCGAGATGGCGATGGGCGGGGCGTCGAAGCCGAAATTGGCGGCGGTCTGTTTGCGCGAGAGAATTTCGCGCGGCGTGATGCGCGTGGCCGGCACGACCTGCTCCAGCGTTTCGAGAAAGCTTTGCACCGCGAAATCCGCCGCTGCGTAAGTGAACGGACGACGGTAGCGCCAGGCGTCGTTGGTGCGCTGCAAGGTGAAGGAGAATTCCGTGCCGCGCCGCAGCGTGAGTCCGGTGGCGGCGGTGGGTTTGAGTCCGGTGAACAGCGGTGCCGCCGGTTCGACATGGCCGCTGGGCTTGAGCCGCCGTTCAAACAGGAAGATGAACGCGAACAGCAACGCCGCCGTGCCGACCAGGAGCCATGTGTTCTTCCACTTCATGCGCGCAAGAATCGTGGTCGGGCCGTGTTGCCGCGCGGCCCCGTCTGGATTGAAGAACCAGCGGAGCGAAGTTCTTCGCTTCCGGCCGAATCGTGCGAGCGGTGCTGACTCACCTGGGCAGTGAGTGGAAGATGGGGCCGCGCGCAACGCGGCCCGACCGGTGACACCCGCGCTGACGCGCGGCTGCTTGCTTCGCCATCCATTTCTGATTTCTGATTTCTGATTTCTGATTTCAAAATCAGCTTCTCCTCCGCCACCAGACCAGCAGGCCGATGAAGAGCACGCCGCCGGGCATTCCGGCCAGCAGCGCCCATTGCACGGAGCGCATCTGGTTCTGCGTCATGGTGATTTTGTAAGTCTTGAGCGCGCGCGGCGGGATGCCACTGAGCAGCACCGACTGGTTCACGAGCCAGTTCGCGGTCGAGGCGGCGAACGCACGGTTCGCGTCGTTCTTGATGAAGTTGTTGCCCCACAGCACCGAGTCGCCGAGGACGACGATGCGCGTTGAGCCGCGTTGCAGGCCGGTCACGCTTTTCTCCACCACGGCCATGAGCGGCTGCGGGCGCGATTGCGTGGGATCAATTTCGTTGCGGCCCACGAATACGCGCGTGTTGGGACCGGAGAAGAGCAGTTCGTCCACCTTGGAATCTTCGCCGCGTGCGCCGGGCGTGCGCGCCGCACGAATCGAGCGCGGCGTGAAGAGCAGCACGCGCCCGCCGCGAACCGGGTTCATGATGGGATGCGCGCCGAGTTCGGTCGCCACGAGATCGTAGCCGCTGTTGCTCGCGGAATTTTCCTTGTCCACGACCCAGTTCTGGCCGACCTCGACGCCCCACTTGGTGGCGAGCAATTTTTCCAAACCCGTGCGCACGCTCTGCTGATTGAACGCGATGAGCGCGCGCCCGCCTTGGTTCAGGTACCGCTCAATGCGCTCCAGTTCCACGCCGGCCAGCGGCGTGGTCGGCCCGGCGATGATGAGCAGGCTGCAATCGGCTGGCACTTCGTTCGTGCTGATGAGGCGCAGCGGGCGAACCTCGAAATTGTTTTCGTCGCGCAGCAGCGCCACGTATTTGCCGTAGCCGTCGGCGAGGTCGCCGTCCACGGAATGCTCGCCGTTGTCCACCATGTAGTAGGCCACGGTCTTTTTCCCGGCGGCGACGGAGTAAATTTTTGACGTGAAGACCAGCTCGCCTTTGAAGTGCGTGCGCGTGACATCTTTGCTCTTGCCCGCCACGAGTTCGGAGTAGTCGTAATCAGAAAGCTCCGTCCCGCTGGCCATGACCTTGTTGGCCCCGGACTCGAAGATGACCACGTCGCGGCTGTCGGAGGTGAGCTTGTATTCCTCCTTGACCTTGAGCGCCGCCGCCACGTCGCGCATGTAGTCCACGTACTCGACTTGGATGCGCGGGCTGGTGAACTGATATTCCTTGAGCAGTCCCTTCACGCGCGGGAACAGCGCGTCGTTCTCGTCGAAATACACGATGACCTTCACCGTGTTCGTGAGCGCCGCGAGGACTTCGCGCGTGCGCGAGGAGAGCGCGGCCTCGGCGCTGCGGTTCAGGTGGAAGCGCGTGTAATGGCGGATGGCGAGGTAGTTAAACATCGCGACCAGTGCGAGCACGGCGGCGACGGTGATGACGAGGTTCAACGCCGCGCTCCAGCGCCGCGCCCACGAGAAACTCAGCCGAGGTTTAGGCTCGTCGCTCATTTCCACCTCCGGCTTTCGACGGACTTCAACGTGAGGAACAGGAACAGCGCGGTCAGCGACAGGTAGAAAATCACCGGACGCACATCCACCACGCCGCGCGCGAAGTCGCGCATCTGTTCGATGAGCGAGAGGTGGTTGAAAATTTTCGCCATCCAACCGGTCTGACCCGCAACCGCGTAAGACAGGAAGCTCAACAGATACAGCGACACGCCCAGCGCCAGCGCGATCATCGCCGCCACAATCTGGCTGCGCGTAAGCGACGACGCGAAGCACCCAATCGCCATGTAAAGCGCGCCGAGCAACCCGATGCCGAGCAGCGTGCTGCCCAGCGTGCCGGGATCAATGGCCGTGGGGTCGTTGCTGAAATGCCGCACCACGAACATGCACCCGACGAGCGGACTCCAGAGCACGATGTAGAAGAAGAGCGCGCCGAAGAATTTCGCCAGCACCACTTGCAGGTCGCTGACCGGCGTGGTCATCAGCGTCTCGAAAGTGCCGGTGAATTTCTCATGCGCGAACGTCCGCATGGTGATGAGCGGCGAGGCCAGCAGCAGGATGATCCACATGAACAGCGACAGCGAGTCGTAGAACATTTCCGTGAGCGGCTTGTCCGACTCGCTCAGGTTCATCTGCTTGAGCAGGATGCAGAACGACAGCCCGAACAGGAACGCCACCACGGCAATGACCGTGTAGCCCGTCCACGAGACGAAGGAGCCGGCGAGTTCGCGGCGTACGAGAGTCAGCCACACACGCATCAGACTTCATCCTCCTGGTTGGGCCGCGTGATGCGGACAAAAATGTCTTCGAGCGAATGCGCGCTGCGCGTGAGTTCGCGCAGCTTCCAGTCGCGGTCACGGGTCAGGCGGTAAATTTGTTCGCGCACGTCCAGCCCCGGACGCGCCGTGAGCGAGCAGCGGACGTAATCGCCTTCGGCGGGCGAGAGATCGAAGCTGTCCACCTCGACCGCCGCTTCAAAAATCTCGTGCAGCTCGTGGAGCGGCGCGGCGATTTCCGCGACCACGCGGCCGCCTTTGCTCATCAGCTTTTCCAAGTTGCGCGGCGTGTCATCGGCCAGCACGCGGCCTTCGTGGAGAATCAGCACGCGGCTGCACGTCACTTCCACCTCGGGCAGGATGTGCGTGGAGAGCAGCACGGTGTGCTTGCCCGCGAGGTCTTTGATCAACTGGCGGACGGCGCGAATCTGGTTCGGGTCGAGTCCGGCCGTCGGCTCGTCGAGGATGATCAAATCCGGCTCGTGCGAGAGCGCGTCCGCGAGACCGACGCGCTGCTGGTAGCCCTTCGAGAGATGCGCGATGACGCGCTTGCTCACGTCGCCGAGGCCGCACTGTTCAATCACCGTGTCCACGCGCTCACGCGAGCGGCCACTGCTCATCCCCTTCAGCCGCGCGCGGAATTTCAAATAGTCGCGCACGCGCATCTCGCGGTGCAGCGGATTGTTCTCCGGCATGTAGCCGATGTGACGGCGCACCTCGTCCGCCTCGGTGAAGACATCGAAGCCCGCCACGCGCGCCGTGCCGGAGGTGGCCGGCATGTAGCAGGAGAGGATGCGCATGATGGTCGTCTTGCCCGCGCCGTTCGGCCCGAGCAGGCCGACGATCTCGCCGGGCGCGACGCGGAACGTGAGTCCGTTCACGGCGCGATGCCCGGCGTAGCGCTTGGTTAAATTTTCGACCTGAATCATCGGTGCGTTCGAGTGCGGCAGAGAGTAGGGCAGCGCGTGCGCAGGCGGCGAACAAAAATTCCGGCGGAGAAAGTAAAATGGCGGGCGCTCTGAAACGGAACTTTGAACTTTGAACCTTGAACTCTGAACGCAGGCCGGACGCGCCAGGCGGTTCGTTCAAAGTTCAGAGTTCAAGGTTCAAAGTTCAAAGTTCCCTGCACCGTCGCCGCCAAAGAAAGCGGGAGGCGAGTCACCCCGCCTCCCGCCGCTTCCCCTTCTGATCTCGGAGCGGCCTAAGTGCGTAAGCCGGCCCCGAAGTTTGTTCCGCCGTCGTGGGGCGGCGCGCGTGGCGCGCGATTGGAAAATTAACGCTCGTTCCAGGAGGTGATGGTGAAGCCGCGCCAGTGGCCGGAGCGGCCGAGGGCCTCGTCGTAGTGAATCATGTAGTGGCCGGTGAAGGTGAAGGTCTTGGCGATGAGCGCGCCGGAGAAGTCCTGGTCGCTGGTGCCGCCGCCGTGCAGCTTCACGTTCGCGTAGGGCGCATAGACCACGCAGGTGGCCTCGCCGTTGCCGCCGATGTCGAGGTCGGTGAGGAGCGAGGTGCCGTAAATCTGGCACTGGTTCGGCGTGCCGGAGCCATTGGCAATACCCTGCCCCAGAATGCCCTGGCCGGTGATGGCGGCGCTGGGGCAGTCCAGGTAAATCTTGAGGTTGGCGTTGGAACTGATGGTCAGCGAATCCTGCCCGGTGAATTTAATCCCGGCTTTGAGGAGCAGGCGCACGTTGGCGTTGGGGGCCACGACGATTTTGCCACTGAGCTGGGAGTCGAGGCGGTAATCCCCCGAGGCCAGATTGTAATTCGGCCCGCCCGTGGGCGGCAGCCAGCCGGCGCTGCCGGCGGGCAGCACCACATCGGGAAATTCCACGTTCATGTCGTCGGTGGAATAGCCGGGCTGGATGCCGCTGCCGGTGGCTTGGTGCGCGGCGTTGCCGACTTTGCCGTTCGGGCCGATGGCCACGGTGCCGCCCGGGCCGGTGGCCACGCGGCCCCAGATGTTGGCGTTGCCGACGTTGATGATGTTGGTGAGGTTGTCATTGCTGGCGATGTCGCCGCGGTCACGGCGTTTGAGTTTGTCCCAGCGGCCGTTGGTGCTGAAGGCAGGGTTCGAGGAATCGTAACTGTCCACGGTCACGTTGTTGCCGTTCATATCAATGCCGTTTTTGGCGATGAGACCTTTGCTGAAGACGGGATTGTTCGTGGTGCTGCAGGTGACCATGCGGCGGGAGTAGCCGGCGAAGGTCGCCTCGTTCTGCGCGAGGAGCGGGCCGGCCTGGCCGCGCAGGGCAAAGGCCGGGAGCTGCTTGACCCAGCCGGTGGAAGTGATGGTGGGGCATTGCGTGGTGGTGCCGTCCCAGGCCGAGATGCAGACGCGGTAGTAGTCGCCGCCCATCCAGCCGAGCTTGTGCCACGGGCCGTTGGGCGAGACGGCGGTCCAGCCGTCGGTGGGGTTAGCAAGCGCCGCCAGGTTCACGACGCCGGCGTCCGGCGAGCCGTTCTTGTTCAAGTGCGCGATGGCCTCCTCGATGCCGGATTCGAGGATGGGCACGGAGCGGTTCCAAGTCTGCGAGCGGGTCACGAGCTGGTTCTGCACGGCCACGAGTTTCAAGTAGGCGGCGAGCAGCGTGCCGATGGTGATCATGGCCACGACGACGGTGGCGTAGGTCAGGCCGCGCACGCGGCGGCGGGGAGTGAGGAGGATTTTCATAAGGTCCTTATTGTTTGCGGATGACGATCTTCGCGGTCTGCACGCTCTCCGTGTTCAGCTTGCTGCCGAGAATGGTGCGGGAACAAATCCAACTGACGCTGATGAGCTTGCACTGGGCGACGGAGCCGGCGGGGAACTGGTCGTAGGTGCTGGCCACGGTGTTCCGCTGGTAAATCTGGAAGCTGAGGTAGTCCACGTTGGTCAGCAGCATGGTGGTGACGCCGCTCTTGGTTTGCAGCAGCACATCGGCGGTGAAGTTGTAGTTCAGCGTGGTGCCGTCCTCGTCGAGGAAAGAAAGCGAGTTGGTCACGTTCTGCCCGTTCAACTGCCGCGTGCCGAAAGCGGTCAGCGCCTGGGTCTGGCGGATGTTCTGGGTCATGCTGTCGAGCGCCTTCTGGCTCTTCTGCTCGAGGTCAATGTAGTTCTCCATGGCCGCGAAACTTTTGGCCGCATACACGGTGAAGGAGAGCAGCGCGGTAAGAATGACGCCCGAGACGGCGAGGGCCATGGACATCTCGACCAGCGTAAAACCGGCGCAGGCGCCGCGCGCGCCGGGGCGGCGCCCGGATGGAAGAGCTTTACCAAACATAATTTTGCAGTCCGTTGCGGGCCACGTAGGTGCTCATGGAGCGCGAGCGGTTGCTGTCGCCGGTGGATTCCCAGTCCACGCGCACGGTGAGCCGGCGCATGTCCGTGGCGTAGCTGGCGCCGAGCGTGACGGGCAGGAGCGAGACGCGCGAGGTGAACATGATGCTGCTGGTCCCGGCGCCGACGGGATAGTAGGGCACGGCGATGGGATTGGTGTTCAGGAAGCCGCCCACGTTCGTGAGGTCCTTCCATTTGTAGAGGCGGCAGATTTCCATGTGCTCGATCATGATCTGCGTGGCGCGGGTGTTCTCGCGGGAAAGTTTGATGACGCGAAAGCCAAAGTGCATCCCCGCATACAGCGCGGTGAACATGATGCCCGCCATGAGCATGGCCACCAGCGCCTCGATCATCGTGAAGCCCCGGCGACGGGCGCGAAATGCAGGATGAGTCTGGCCCGGCAGTTTCATAATCCTCGGCTCTCGAAATGTTTCAGCACGAGGCTCTTTAGCAACGATGCTGCCAAGGAAAAACGCCGGCTGGCGGAGGCAAAATCATGCGGAGATATTCGCGGCGGGAGCCGGACGGCCCTAGCAAGTCCCGTCTGTGAATTGGGAAGTCCCGTGGTGAATCGGGACAGCGCGGAGCGATGGGAGCGCGGCTTTTAAGCCGCTTCAACATGCGCTTGGAGAAAGCGCAAAAAATCTCCAACCGGCCTGAACGGAGCACGGTGAAGCGGCCTCAAGTCCGCGCTCCAGCCGCGCGCTCAGGGCTGCGCGGACTTCGGATGGCGCGTGAAGAGCGCGGCGGCCTGCGACCGGCGGCGCGTCTTCAATTTCCCCATCGCGTTGCTCAGATAATTCTTCACCGTCTTGTCGCTCAGGCTCAGCGCGGCGGCGATCTCCTTGTTCGTCTGGCCTTCCGCGACGAGCGACACGATGCGGAATTCCTGCGGCGAGAGCCGGCTTAGTCCGCCGTCATCCGGCGCGGCAGCCTGCATCACGCCTTGCAGCCGCGACATCACGCGGCGCGTCACCGCCGGATCGAGGATGGAACGGCCGGCCGCCACGTTCTCAATCGCGTCCACCAGCGCGCGGCTGTTGATCTCCTTGAGCAAGTAACCGTCCGCCCCGCTCGCAATGGCCTCGAACAGCACCTCGTCATCCGCGAACGAGGTGAGGTAGATGACGCGCGCGTCGAGATTCATCGTTTGCAAACGCCGGCACACCTCGAAGCCCGAGCCGTCGCGGAGCCGGATGTCGAGCAGCACCACGTCGGGCCGCAGGCGCGCGGCTTCCGACACCGCCCCCGTCACCGTCTCGGCCTCGCCCGCGATATGCAAGTGCGCGTGCGTGTTCAACAGGCTGCGAAGTCCGGCGCGCGTGACCTCGTGGTCTTCGACGAGCAGGATGGAAATGGTCTTGGCGTCACTCGTTGTCATTGATGGCGGGCAAAGTTAGCAAGGGGCTGTTGGAGATATCCACGATTATGCGCGTACCTTTTCCCGGCGCGGCCTCGAGCTGCCACGTCGCGCCGATGGACTGCGCGCGCTGCTGCATGTGACGCAGGCCGAGCGAGTCGCGCTCCAGCTTCGCTGGAGCAAAGCCCGCGCCGTTGTCCTCGATCTCCAGGCGCACCCCGCGGCCTGTCGCCAGCAGCGCCACCGTGGTCAGCTCCGCCTGCGCGTGGCGCATCGAGTTCATCATCGCCTCGCGCGCAATGTTGAAAACTTCCGTGGCCTGCACCGGCGTGAGCGAACCGGCGGCGGCGGGATCAATGCGGATCGAGAAACGCGCCTGTTGGTCCTCGCCGCTGGCCAGCAGCACGGACTTCAACGCGCCTTTCAATTCGTTGCCGTCCAGCCCCCTCGGCTCCAGCCCGCCGAGGAAGGCGCGCACGTCGCGGATGACCGCGTTCAAGCCGCCCACCGCCTGGTCCAGCCGCTCGGGCAGCCGCTCGGGATGCTGCCCAGCCAGCCGCCGCGCCTCGTCCAGCCCGAGGCCGACGGAGTAGATGGATTGAATGATGTTGTCGTGCAGCTCCTGCGCAATGAGTTCCCGCTCGCGATGCGCCGAACGCAACTGTCGCTCCATCTCCGTGAAGCGCGCCTCCGTGTTCGCCTGGCGCAACGCCGCCGTCGCCACCACGCGCTGATGCCGGCGCGAGAAAAACCAGAACCACGCCGCCGCCGTGAGCGTCACCGCCACCATCACGCTCGACGTGATCCACACCCAGCGCCACGGCGACTCCGGCGCGGCGCGCACCAGTTGCAAGTCGGCGGGGCTGCGCAAGAGCAGGCTCAGGCCCGGTGCCTTGTTCGCCTCGCGTAACGCCGTTCGCAGCACCCCCGTCACGTTCAAATGCGCGCCCGGCGGAAACGCCGTCGCCACGCCATTCGCGCCCGCCGCCGGCAGTCGCGCGAGGAAATGCTGCTCACCCGCCAGCAGCACCGCCGAGATTTCCCCGTCGCGCGGCGGCTGCCACGCCACCACCTCGGCGGCGAGCCGCACCAGTTGGTTGCTCCAGCCTGCCGCCTCCGCCAGTGTGCCGAGCCGCGCGGTTATTTCCTTGGCCTGGCCCACCCGACGGCTCAGGGCGTTGATCAGCCGCGCGCTTTCCAACGGGCGTTTCAAAAAGCCAATCACCTCCACGTCGTCGCCCGTCTGCACCGCGCCGGGCAATCCGCCTTCGATGACCAGCCCGCCCGACGCGTCCTGCAAAACCGTGATCTGCTCCGGCCAGTGCAGCGTCACCGCGCCGCGCACGCGCACGCGATGCTCCGGCGTGTGCCGCGCGGACTGGCGAATCAAATCACCGCTCGAATACAACGGCGACTCCCACGCCGGCACCTCCGGGCGGAACATCAGTTCCAGTTCCGAAATGTCCTGCACACACAATTGGAACCCGGTCAGTTGCTGGTTCCGGTTGAACGTCGCCGCGCCCACGCCCCGCACCGCCACCCGCGTGTCCAACAGGTCCGGCGGCGCGCCCGCGTGCGGCATCATCACCGTGCAACGGTTCTCGCCATTCACCAGATGCAGAAACAGATGGCCGTCCGAGACCCGCGCGCGCTGCACCACGCCGCGCAACTCGACCCGGTCGCCCACCGGCGCACCCGTGTTCAACGTGCCGATGGAAATGAACCGCGCCGCCGGCAACGCCGCCCGCCCCTGCACGGTGATGTTTGTGGCCGCGGCCATCGGCAGCAACAGCCCGCGCGCCACCGTGCCGCGCACCGTGACTTGATCGCCCGCCGCAAATTTCCCCGGCGCTCCCACTTGATGGATGTAAATCCCGCCCGTCTCGTCCTGCACGAAGAGCATGGCGTAGGCGGGGTCCGCGCAGGTGATGACGCCGCGCAACTCCAGCGCCGGCTTCGCCGCCAACGCCGCGTCGTCGAGTTCCAGCACGCTGAGAACATTGGTCAGGAGCGGCGTCTGCGCGGTGGTCACCACGGCGGAAAGGAGCGTGATAAAAAACGCCGCCCGGCTCCAGCGGCGGAGAAAGTTATGAAATGGGATTCGCACGAAAAACTCTGACTGAACTGGCCGCGAGGCTAGGGACTGCCGCGCGGAATGCAACTCCGCGCGCCGGGGGGCGATTGAAAGGGCGCATCTTGGATCTGACCACCGGAGCAGCGGCGGCGCCGCGCAGGTTAATAACAGTGTCAAGATGCGCCCAAAGTAAAATGGCGGGCGCTCTGAAACGGAACTATGAACTTTGAACCTTGAAC
>JANNGC010000892.1:0-16105 GCA_031380445.1 Pedosphaera sp. | reverse complement strand
CGAGTCCGCGCGTTTCAATCATTCCAATGGCTTGTTGTGACATAATTTTACTTGGTGTTGTTGGTTGAGAGTTTGGGGAAGTAATCAGTGATCCGTTTTCAATAATCAGTTTCTGGATTCGAGCAGGCGCTTCGCTTCGCGCGCGACGACGAGTTCTTCGTTCGCGGGAATCACCAGCACCTTCACGCGCGAATTTGCGGCGCTGATGACGGCTTCGGTGGCGCGGGTGGAATTGTTTTTCTCGACGTCGAGCACGATGCCGAGCTGGTCTAGGTTGGCGCAAATCGCGGCACGGAGTTCGGCGCGGTTCTCGCCGATGCCGGCGGTGAACACGATGGCCTCGGCGCCGTTCATCTGGAAGAAGTAGCCGCCAATCCAGCGGCGCGCTTCACTCACGAAAACATCAATGGCAAGCCGGGCCTTGGTATTGCCTTTCGACGCCGCTTCCTGAATGTCCCGAATGTCGTTGGAGAGCCCGCCGCTCAAACCTTTGAGGCCGCCTTCCTTGGCAAACTGCCGTTGCGCTTCCTCCAGGCTGAGGCCCAGCGTTTTCACTACGTAGGGCAACGCCTCCGCGTCGAGATCGCCTACGCGATTGTTCTGCGGCAGGCCGGACTGCGGGCTCATGCCCAGACTGTTGCCGATGGCGATGCCGTTCAGAATTCCAGTGATGCTCGAACTGCCGCCAAGGTGGCAAGAGATGATGCGCAGGGGCGCGCCAGCCACCGGAGATTGGCCGCCGTTCACGTAGAGACTTTGCGCGCGCTCGGCCACCTCAGCACGACCGAGCATTTCCGCACTGCGTTCGGCAATGAACTTATGGCTCGCGCCATGAAATCCCCAGCGGCGGACCCCGATGTCGTGCCACGCCTCAGGCACGGCATAGCGCATCATGGCCGGGGGCGCGAACTGGTAGAACGCCGTCTCGAACAGCGCGACCAGCGGCACGCCGGGCATGCGCTGCGCGAAAAGGCGGATGCCGGTGATGTAGGGTGGATTGTGCGCCGGCGCGAGACCGTTGTAGGCCTCCATCGCCCCGAGCACTTTTTCATCGAGCCGCACACAGCCGGTCACGTCCTTTGCGATGACGGTCTTGAACCCGACCGCCGCCAACTCGCTTTCGCTGACGATGGCACCAGCTTCCTTGAGCTGCGCGAGGCAATCCTCAATCGCCTTGGGATAATCGGTCACGCGCTCGAAGCCGCCCTTGTGGAGCAGCTTCTCGGCGCTGTTCGAGAAGTCGAACAAACGCCACTTGAGCGAGGTGGAACCGATATTGGCGATGAGGATTTTCATGGTTTAACCACGAAGGCACAAAGGACACAAAGTTTCAGTCTTAGTGAACTTTGTGTCTTTGTGGTTCATCACTGAAGCCACTTGCCAAGCACGGCCAGGCCTTCGTGCGGACGCGGAATCACCTGCACGCTGACGACCGAGCCGACCTGCGAAGCCGCAGCGGCACCGGCATCCACGGCCGCTTTCACGCTCGCGACATCGCCGCGAAAGAACGCGGTCACATAGCCGGAGCCAATTTTTTCCCAGCCGGTGAAGGTGACGTTCGCGGACTTGAGCGCGGCGTCCACGGCCTCGAAGAGCGCGCAGAGACCCTTGCACTCGATCATGCCAATTGCTTGTTGAGCCATAAATTTGTTGAGAGTTGTTGGTTGAGTGTTGAGAGCTATTTCTTCACCGCAGCGACGTCGCCGAAGAAAATTTTGCCGAGATCGTCATGCGGGCGGGCAATGACGTGGCTGGCCACGAGCTCGCCGACTTTGCCGGCGGCCTTGCTGCCCGCGTCCACGGCGGCTTTCACGCTCGCCACGTCGCCCCTGCAGATGACGGTGATGAGACCGCCCCCGATGGAGATGGTTTTGGTGATGGTGACGTTTGCGGCCTTGGCCATGGCATCAGTGGCTTCGATGCTTCCGGTGTAGCCCTTCGTTTCGATCATGCCGATTGCTTCGCTCATAGTTTAGTTGCGTGTTGGTTGTTGAGAGTTAAGAGAAATTTTATTTGATCAGTTCGCAGGAAGTGTCGGGCTGCAAGTTGCAGGCGTTGCCCTCGTCGGTGTCAATGTGGACCTCCAGCTTGAAGCTTTTGTCCACGCGGCAGAGCATCCGGTCGAGCGTGATGCCGCAGTCGCCGCCAATCTTCAGCTTCATCCAGTCGCCCGGCTTCACGCCGTAGTAATCCGCGTCGGTCGGACTCATGTGGACATGGCGCAGCGCGCGGATGATGCCCGCCTCCATCTCGAAGAAACCCGCCGGCCCCATCAACATGCCGCCGAGCGTGCCCTTGATGTCGCCGGAACTGCGGAGCGGGAGGTCGAAGCCGAGGGCGATGCCGTCCGTGTAGGCCAACTCGACTTGGTTCAATGTCCGGCACGGGCCGAGAATGCGGAGATTGGAAATGACGCGGCTGCGCGGCCCGACGAGCGTGACTGTCTCCTTCGCGGCGAACTGCCCTTCCTGATAAAGCCACTTGTGAACTTGGAGCTTGTGCCCCTTGCCGAAGAGCGCCTCGACGGCTTCCTGGGTGAGATGGCAATGGCGCGCGCTGATGTTCACCACCAAGGGATTCGGCGCGGAAGCAGCCGTCGGCAAAGCCTTGCCGAGCCGGGCATAGACCGACTGCCGGACGAGATGCTCAATGACAGCGCGGTGCGGAGCCGCTGACTTTGCCTGTGACATTGCTGATGATTATCGGAAGATTTGGAAATCCAGTCAAACATTAACTTGCAACAACTATCAAAGTCTATCACGGTCTTGGTAGAAAATGCAATCCGAAGAGCGGCAGAAGCGAATTGAGGAACACCTCGGGAAGGTGGAATTCGCCTCACTGGATCAGCTATCGGAATTGGTGGACACCTCCATCTCCACTGTTCGCAGGGATTTGGACATGCTTGAGGGCCAAGGCATCCTCAAGCGAACTCACGGCGGGGCGCGATTGACCAATCCCAAGTCGGATGAATTCACCTTTTCCACCCGGGATACTCAACAGTTGGACGAAAAGGAGGCAATCGGCAAGGCTTGCGCGGAGTTTATCTCCGCCAACCAGACCATCATCGTGGACACGGGGACGACCTGCTTTCACGTCGCGAAATATATGGAGGCCAAGACGCCTCACATCATCACCAATTCCTTGCCGGTGGCGAATCTGTTCTCCTCGGCGGGCAAAATGGAGGTCGTGGTCAGCGGCGGCGTGATTTACCCAAAGCTCGGTGTGCTGGTCGGGCCGCTGGCGGTGGCGGCGTTCGGTCAGGTTCACGCCGATGTGGCGATTATGAGCTGCGGCGGGCTGACGCCGGAGGGCATCACGAACTCGCACGGGCTGCTCATCGAGATTCAGCTGGCCATGATGCAGGCGGCGAGGCGCGTCATCCTGTGCGTGGACCACACCAAGTTTGGCCGGCAATCCATCAGCCGCCTGTGCGGGCTGGAAGCCATTGACACGATCATCACGAACGTCCCGCCGTCGGCAGAAATGCAGGCGGCACTGGAAAAGGCTGGCGTGGAACTCATCGTCGCCGCGCCGGATGGCCCGAAGGTGATTCTGCGCAACCAGCCCAAGGCTCCTCGTCCAGTCGTGCGCAAGCTCTCCCCTGCTCCGACACCGATGGGCATCTCGACCGAGCACGACGGGTTCATTGACTGACAAAATTGAAACGGAACAGATCACGCAGGAAAGGAGCGCGGACCGCCGAGTCCGCGTGTTCAGCGCCTCCTCGTAGCGAGGGCGTTGGCAATCATGATGATCGCGCGGACTCGGCGGTCCGCGCTCCTGCGCTTTGAACAACGACTACGCATTGGTTCCGCTGGCCAACGGCACGTTCAGCATCCGCCTGAATGCGAACGGGGAAACTTTCCATCCCGTCATCGGCCCGATGGCGGAGGCTGAGGCGCTCTACATCCGGCAATTGAAACTGCGCGAACGCTCTTCGGTGGAAGATAAGTTTGTCATCTGGGACATTGGCCTCGGCGCGGGCGGCAATGTGCTGACCGCGCTGCACCAACTCAAGGATGTGCCGGCGCATCTCCACGTCGTCAGCTTCGACCATACGCTCGGTGCGTTGCGCTTTGCGCTGGAACACGCGGTGGCGCTCCAGTTTCCCGTCGGCCTGGAAAGTGTGCTGGGGGAATTGCTCCGCACGCACCGGGTGGAGTTTCGCCACGGTGAGTTGCAAGTGACTTGGGAAGTTCACGTGGGTGATTTCCCAGCCGCGCTGGCTGCCTCCAGCCCGGCGTGGCTCGCGCCACACGCCATTTTCTTTGACGCCTACTCGCCCGCGCGCAATCCGGCCATGTGGACTTTGCCGTTGTTTGAAAACCTGTTCCGCCGTCTGGACCCGCAGCGGTCTTGCACGCTAGCCACCTACACCCGCAGCACCATTCCGCGCGTGACGCTCTTGCTGGCGGGATTTTTTGTCGGCGCAGGCGATCCCGTGGCGGCGAAGAATGAGACCACGATTGCGTCGAACAGCCTCTCCCTCATTGAACGCCCGCTCGGCGCACGCTGGCTGGAACGCGCCCGCACCTCGCACAGCGCCGAACCGCTGCACGCCAACGAATACCGCATCGCGCCGCTCGCCCCAGTGACGTGGGAGCGACTGCGTGCGCATCCGCAGTTCAACGCTGTTTAACAGACGCATTCCCACGTTCCCAGTTTCAGGTCTGGCTGCAAAAAACTGCTGCTTTTCCCGTCCACCCATCGTACATCTACGGCGGTTCACCCCGTAGGATTGCGCTGATGAACAAGGTTGATTACGCCCGGCAAATGGAGCGCAATTACCCACAGCAATAGAACAAGGTATGGACATGAAGACTTTCTCCCGGCTGAAGGCGGTCGTTCTCGCGATGTGCCTCGTCACCTCCGTGGTTCGCGCGGCCGCGCCGGTGGCGTTGCCGGACAGTTACGCGGCCAGCGAGGACACCACGCTCTCGGTCAGCGCGCCCGGCGTGCTGGGCAACGATAGCGACGCGGACGGCGACACTTTCACGGCCTCGCTCATCGCGACCACGACGAACGGGCTGCTCACGCTCAACGCCAACGGCTCCTTCACCTACCGCGCGGCGACGAATTTCTTCGGCACGGACACCTTCACCTATCGCGCCCGTCAGTCGAGTTCGCAGCAGTCGGCGACGGTGGCCGTGAGCATCGCGATCAGTCCTGTGAACGACGCGCCGCGTGCGACGAACAACTCTTACTCGGTGAACTCAGGCTCCGCGCTGAACATCGCCGGGCCGGGCGTGCTGGGGAATGACTTCGATGTGGAAGGCGACGCGCTGACCGCGTTGCTGGTGGCGAATCCCGCGCAAGGTTCGCTCGCACTGAACGCCGACGGCTCGTTCAGCTACACGCCGAATGCGAATTCCTTCGGCAGCGACTCCTTCACCTACCGTGCGCGCGATGCCCAGGCGACGAGCGCCGTGGCGACCGTCAGCCTCACGGTGCAGCCCGCGCCGATTGTGGTGGTCACACCGCCGCAGCCTCAAACGAACTGCCCCGGCGGCACCGCAAGTTTCAGCGTCACGGCCACCGGCACCGCGCTGCGTTATCAATGGCTGAAAGGGACGACGACGTTGACGGGCCAGACGAACAGCGCGCTCGTCCTGCCGAATCTCGTGGCGGGCGACGCCGGCACGTTCCACGTCCGCATCATCGGTGCGACGAACTCGATCACGAACAGCGCCACGCTGACCATCAACATCCCCGTGGCGGCGACGAGTCTGACGAACTTCACGCGCTTCGTCGGCTCCATCGCCATCTACAACACGCGCGTCACCGCTGGCACCGGGCCGTTCACGTTCGCGTGGTTGAGGAACGGCGCGGTCATTCCCTCGCAGACCAGCAGCAACCTCACGCTGACCAACTTGCTCGTCGAAGACTCCGGCCTCTACAGCGTGGTCGTGAGCGGCGCGTGCGGCAGCCTCACGAACAGCGCCTCGCTCGATGTCGCGACGTGCTTCCCCGCCGTGGATGTCATGCTCGTCATTGACCGTTCCGGCTCGATGGTCGGCCAGCCTTACACGGACGCGCGTACGGCCTGCACGAACTTCGTGCGCAACCTCCAGTTCGGTCCCACGAACGACATGTGCGGACTCGTCGCCTACAGCACGACCACGATTCTGCAACAGGGCCTGACCAACAGCATGTCCCGGTTGGAACAAGCCATTCACACGCTGCCGCCGGCCACCAACGGCACGCGCATCAGCGACGGTCTCACGAATGCGATGGCGGAACTCTTCTCCGTGCGCCATCGCTCGAACGCGCTGCCCATCATCGTCCTGATGTCCGACGGCCTGCCGAACAGCGGCGACTCGCCGAGCAATGTTTTGTATCACGCGCAGCTCGCGAAGAATGCGGGCGCGCGCGTCTTCACCGTCGGCCTTGGCGCGGTGGACCCGTCGCTCATGGCGAACGCCGCGTCTTCGACGAATGATTATTTCTTCACCACGAATTCCTCGCAGCTCGCCGCGTTCTTCGACGCCATCGCCACCATCATCTGCCGTCCGCCCACGAACATCGTCGCCCCGTCCGACGTGACGGTGTGCGCGGGCGTGAACGCCAGCTTCAATGTGACGGCCAGCGGCTGCGAAGGGTTCCAGTTCCAATGGCGCCAGGGCGGCGTGAACATTTTCGGCCAGACGAACAGCACCTTCACCGTCACGAATGCGCAGCCGGCCAACGCGGGAATTTATTCCGTCGTCGTCTCCGCGCTGTGCCGCACGGTCACGAACAGCGCCACGCTCACGGTCAACTCGCCCGCGCAAACCACCGTGCCGCCCGCGAGCCAGATCAGCTTCCGCGACAGCAACGTGGTTTTCAGCGTCACGGCCATCGGCACGGCCTTGAGCTACGAATGGCGACGGAATGGAAATGTGTTGAGCACCAGCGACACGCTGGCGTTGAACAATCTCACGACCAATGACGCGGGAACTTATTGCGTCTTTGTGACCGGCGCGCTCTGCGGCGGCACGGTTTCCAACTGCGTCACGCTCACGATCTCGAACCGCGCACCCGTCGCCGTGAACGACAGCTACACGGTCAACGAAGACACCGCGCTCGTCATCTTGCCGCCTGGCGTGTTGGTGAATGACAGCGATGCGGATGGCGATCCGCTCACCGCCGTGATCGTCGTCCCGCCCACGCACGGCACGCTCACGCTGAACACGAACGGCGGATTCATCTACACGCCGGATTCCAATTACCACGGCCCGGACACCTTCACGTATCGCGCGACCGACGGCGCGAGCAACTCGAACCCCGCGACCGTGAGCATCTCGGTCACGCCCATGAACGACGTGCCAGTGGCGAACGACGACGCCTACTCGATGACCGCCGGCACCCTGTTGAACATCGCCGCGCCCGGCGTGCTCGCGAACGACACCGACGTGGAGAACACCGGTCTCGCCACGCTGCTCGAGAGCCAGCCCGCGAACGGCACGCTCACGCTGAACGGCAACGGCTCATTCACCTACCAGCCGAACACGAACTTCAGCGGCAGCGACAGCTTCACGTATCGCGCCCTCGACGGCGGTGCGACCAGCGGCGTGGCCACGGTCAGCATCACAGTCATCCCCGTGCCCGTGGTCATTGTCGTGCCGCCCACGAGCGGCACGAACTGCCCCGGCGGCACCACCACGTTCAACGTGACCGCGACCGGCACCGCGCTCACGTATCAGTGGACGTTCAACGGCGAGGTGATTTCCGGCGTCACGAACCGTTCGCTGGCTGTGCGGAACATCAACGCGACCAACGCGGGAATTTATTGCGCCATCGTCAACGGCGCGGCGGGCGGACCGATCACGAGCTGCGCGGAACTCACCGTCTTTGAAACCACCATCGTCACCGTGCCGCCGACAAATCTCGTGGTGTGCGAAGGCACGACGGCGCAATTCACCGTGGGCACGACTGGCACGCAGCTTGGCTACCAATGGTCGTTCGCCGGCACCACGCTGACGAATGCGACCAATGCAACGCTCGTTCTCACCAACGTGGCGTTGAATGTGGCGGGCGATTACACCGTGGTTGTGAACGGCGCGTGCGGCGCGCCCGTGACGAACACGACGTCGCTCGTGGTGAATGAGAACGTGGAAATCATTTCCGCGCCCACGAACCAGACGAGCTTCGTGGGCAGCAACGTGGTCTTCACGGTCGGCGCGATTGGCACCGGCGTGATTTACGAATGGTATTTCAACGACGCGCTCATCAGCACGAACAGCACGCTGCCGCTCGACAATCTCAGCACGAACCAGGCGGGCACCTACTGCGTGGTGGTGCGCGGCGTGTGCGGCGCTCCGCTCACGAACTGCACGACGCTGACGATTCAAAACCGCGCGCCGTTCGCGGCGGACGACAACTACACGACCCTGGAAGATCAGCCTTTGGTCGTTTCCGTCCCTGGCGTCCTTTCTAACGACGGCGACATCGACGGCGACACCTTGACCGCGCTGCTCGTCAGCAATCCCGCGAGCGGCTCGCTGAACTTCAACGCGAACGGCTCGTTCACTTTTACGCCGAGTTTGAATGTCACCGGCACGGTCACGTTCACCTACCGCGTCAGCGACACGCAACTGACCAGCGCCCCGGCCACGGTCACGATCACGGTCACGCCGATCAATGACGCGCCGGTGGCGATCGACGACAGTTACTCGATCAACGAAGACACGACGCTGACGATTGCGGCGGCGGGCGTGCTGGCGAATGATTCGGACGTGGACGGCGACACGTTGAGCGCGGTGCTCGTGAGCAATCCGGCAAGTGGATCGTTGAATCTGAATCCGAACGGCTCGTTCACTTTCACACCGAGCCTGAACTTCACCGGCACGGTCACGTTCACCTACCGCGCCCATGATTCGGAACTCTCCAGCGGCGTGGCCACGGTCACGATCACGGTGCTGCCGGTGAACGACACGCCCGTGGCGCTAAACGACGCCTACACCATCAACGAGGACACCGTGCTCTCCATCACGCGGCCCGGCATTCTCGCGAACGACACGGACGCGGATGGCAACACGCTGACCGCCGTGCTGGTCGCGGACGTGACGCACGGCGCGCTGCTCTTCAGCGCGAACGGCTCCTTCTTCTACACGCCGAACGCGAATTATCACGGCACGGACACGTTCACCTATCGCGCCACCGATGGCGCGCTCACGTCCGCCGTGGCGACCGTGACCATCACGATCAATCCGACCAACGACGCGCCCGTCGCCATCAACGACGACGCTTACACGACGCTGGAAGACACGGCGCTGACGATTCTGCCGCGCGGCATTTTGACGAACGACGTGGACGTAGATGGCGACGTGTTGACCGCGCTGCTCGTCAGCACCACGACGCACGGCACGCTGACGCTCTCGAACAACGGCGCGTTCTTCTACACCCCGAGTTTGAACTACACCGGCGTGGATGTGTTCACCTACCGCGCCACGGATGGCTTCCTCACGAGCAGCGTGGCGACGGTGACAATCACGGTGCTGCCGGTGAACGACACGCCGGTGGCGCTGGATGACAACTACTCGGTGAACGAAGACACCGCGCTCGTCATTTCCGTCCCTGGCGTCTTGGGCAATGATTCGGATGTGGACGGCAATCCCTTGACCACCGTCCTCGTGAACGGCGTGACCCACGGCACGCTCACGCTCTCGAACAACGGTGCGTTCTTCTACACGCCGAGCCTGAACTACACCGGCGTGGACGTGTTCACCTACCGCGCCACGGACAGCGCGCTGACCAGCGGCGTGGCCACGGTCACAATCACCGTGCTGCCCGTGAACGATGCGCCCGTGGCGCTGGACGACAACTACTCGGTGAACGAGGACACCACGCTGACGATTGCTGCGCCCGGCCTTCTCGCGAACGATTCCGATGTGGACGGCAACCCGCTCACGGCGGTGTTCGTGAGCAATCCTGCGAGCGGCACGTTGAATCTAAACACGAACGGCTCGTTCACCTTCACGCCGAGTTTGAACTTCACGGGCGTCGTCACGTTCACGTATCGCGCCAGCGATTCTCAGCTCACCAGCGGTCTCGCCACGGTGACCATCACGGTGCTGCCGTTGAACGACGCGCCGGTCGCGCAGAACGACAGCTACTCCACGCCCGAGGACACCGTGCTGGTCGTGCCGGCGAGCGGTGTGCTGGCGAATGACAGCGACGTGGATGGTGACGCGCTGACCTCGGTTCTCATCACGCCGCCGGCCAGCGGCTCGCTCGTGTGGAGCAACAACGGCTCGTTCCGCTACACGCCGAGTTTGAACTTCACCGGCGCAGTCACGTTCACCTACCGCGCCAGCGACTCGCAGCTCACGAGCGGCGTGGCGACGGTGACCATCACAGTGACACCGCTGAACGACGCGCCCGTGGCGAACAACGACAGCTTCACGATGCTCGAAGACGGCGTGTTGAACATTCCCTCGCTCGGCGTGCTGACGAATGATTTCGATGTGGACGGCGACGCGCTCCTCTCGCTGCTGGTCAGCAACGTGACGCACGGCACGTTGAGCCTCGCGACGAACGGCGCGTTCATCTACACGCCGAGTTTGAACTACACGGGCGTGGATATTTTCACCTACCGCGCGACGGATGGCGCGCTCACGAGCGGCGTGGCCACGGTCACGATCACCATCACGCCGGTCAACGACACGCCGGTTGCGCTCGATGATAATTACTCGGTGAACGAGGACACGCTGCTGACCATTGCCGCGCCCGGCGTGCTGGGCAACGACAGCGACGTGGACGGTGATCCGTTGCGCGCCGCGCTGTTGAGCATTCCCTCGAACGGCACGCTGGTGTTGAACACGAACGGCTCGTTCACCTATCGCCCGAACACTAACTTCAACGGCACGGACGCCTTCACCTACCGCGCCACCGACCGCGCGCTGACCAGCGGCGTGGCCACGGTCACGATCACGGTGTTGCCCGTGAACGACGCGCCCGTGGCGCTAGATGACAACTACTCGGTAAACGAAGACACGACCCTCACCATCGCGGCCCCCGGCATTCTCGCGAACGACTCCGACGTGGACGGCAACCCGCTCACGGCTGCTCTCGTGAGCAATCCGGCGAGCGGCACGCTGAACCTGAGCACGAACGGTTCGTTCACCTACACGCCGAGTTTGAACTTCACCGGCGTCGTCACGTTCACCTACCGCGCCAGCGACTCGCAGCTCACCAGCGGCCTCGCCACCGTGACCATCACGGTGCTGCCGTTGAACGACGCGCCCGTGGCGGTTGATGACGCTTACACCACGGCGGAGGACGTCACGCTACAGATCAGCGGCACACGCAACATTCTGAGCAACGACGTGGACGTGGACGGCAATGCTCTGGAGCCAATCCTGGTGCAAAGTCCCACCAACGGTGTGTTGCAGTTGTTCACCGCCGGCGGGTTTCGCGGTCTGTTCCGCTACACGCCCAACACGAATTTCGTGGGTGTGGACACATTCATTTACAGCGTGACCGACGGGACGGCCACGTCCGGCGTCGCCACGGTAACCATCACGGTTACGCCGGTGAACGATGGACCTGTGGCCGTGGACGACACCTTTTCGATGCTCGAAGACGGCGTGCTGAACATCCCGGCGTCCGGCGTGCTGACGAATGACATTGACGTGGATGGCGACACGCTGGTCTCGCTGCTGGTCAGCAACGTGACGCACGGCACCTTGAGCCTGAACACCAACGGCGGGTTCATCTACACGCCAAATTCCAACTACACGGGCATGGACATCTTCATGTATCGCGCGACCGACGGTGTGCTGACCTCGACCCTAGCTACGGTGACGATCCGGGTCTTGCCGGTGAATGATGCGCCCGTGGCGCAGAATGATTTCTACACGGTGAACGAGGACACGACCCTGACCGTGGCGATTCCGGGCGTCCTGGGGAATGACTCTGACGTGGACCTCAATCCGCTCACCGCCATCCGCCTGAGCAATCCCGCGAGCGGCACGTTGAACTTCAGCACCAACGGCTCGTTCACCTACACGCCAAGCCTGAACTTCACGGGCTTGGTTACGTTCACCTACCGCGCGAGCGATTCGCAGCTCACGAGTGACGTGGCGACGGTCACAATTACGGTGCTGCCGCTGAACGACGCGCCCGTCGCGCAGAACGACAGCTACTCGACGCCCGAGGACACTGCGCTGGTTGTTTCCTTGCCGGGCGTGCTGAGCAACGATTCCGATGTGGATGGCGATCCGCTGACCACGATTCTCATCACGCCGCCGGCAAGCGGCTCGCTGGTGTTGAGCAACAACGGTTCGTTCCGCTACACGCCGAGCTTGAATTTCACCGGCGTCGTCACTTTCACGTATCGCGCCATGGACGGAGAGCTGAACAGCGGCGTGGCGACCGTGACCATCACGGTGATTCCCGTGAACGATCCGCCGACGGCTGGCGTGCTTGGGGATAACTACTCGGTGCTGGAGGATGCGACGCTCACGGTTTCGGCGGCAGGCGTGCTGGCGAATGACGGCGACGTGGATGGCGATCCGTTGACGGCCGTGCTGGTGAACACGACCGCGCACGGCACGCTCGCGCTGAATGCGAACGGCTCCTTCACCTACGCGCCCGCCGCGAATTATTTCGGCCCGGACAGCTTCACCTACTTGGCCAGCGACGGGCTGACGAGTTCCGCGCCCGCCGTGGTGAACATCACGGTGATTCCCGTGAACGACGCGCCGAGCTTCTCAAACGCCGGAAACCAGCGCGTGAACATGAACGCGCCCGCGCAGTCGGTGAACTGGGCGTCGAACATCAGCGCCGGGCCGACGAATGAATCGTCGCAGACGCTCGCGTTCCTCGTGTCGAATGACAACGCGGCGCTGTTCTCCGCGCCGCCTGCCATTGCGCCGAACGGCACGCTCACTTACACGCCCGCTGCGAACGCCTACGGCACCGCGAACGTGCGCGTGCGTTTGCAGGACGACGGCGGCACGGCCAACGGCGGCGTGGATACGTCCGCAGAAGTCATCTTCGCCATCGTGGTGAACAGCCCGCCGTCGGTCAGCATCGTGTCGCCGGCGAACGGCACGGCGCTGCTCTTCCCGGCGACGTTCAGCGTCATCTCCAGCCCGAGCGATCCGGATGGCACGGTCACGAACGTGCAGTTCCTCGTGAATGGCACGAACTTCCTGAGCGTGGCGGAAGCGCCCTTCTACTACGTGATGAGCAACGCGGTGCCGGGCAGCTACCAGCTCCGCGCCATTGCCTCGGACAACTTCGGACTCACCGCGACTTCCGCCGTGGTCAACATTGATGTGATCACGAACTTCGTCATCGCGACCGGGCCGATTTTGCTGAACCACCAGAACGGTTTGTTCGAGCAGTTCGTCACGGTGTCGAACCGCACCTCCGAGACGTGGGCGAATGGCGTGCGCCTCTTCGTGCAGAACCTCGACACGACCAACCGCGTGTGGAATCCGACCGGCACCAACGCGGGCGTGCCGTATCTCGACAACGTCGTGTCGGTGCCGCCGGGCGGCTCCACGGTCATCACGGTGCAGTATTACGTGCCGAACCCGCGCATCACGCCGAACCCGACGCTGGTGGCGACACCGCGGCCGTTCAGCACGCCCACGGTGGTGCCGCGCATCACGAGCATCCGCCGCGCGGACGAAGGCTTTGAAATTCAATTCACGACGCAGAGCAGCCGCTTCTACTTCGTGCAAAGCTCGGAGGATTTAATTCGCTGGACGACGCAGCCCACGCCCATCGCGGGCACGGGCGGCGTGGTGGTTTCGCCGCAAGGCAGCGTGGCGCACCGCTTCTTCCGGGTGCTGCTGGTGCCGTGATGGAACAGGGAAAACGATGCACCACGGAAGACACGGAAGACACGGAAGACACGGAATGAAGACGGGCGCTGGAACAACTGGTGCCGGTCGGAAGTGTGTTTCGTTTTCTTCTTCCGTGTTTTCTGTGCCTTCCGTGGTCAACATTTCCTGCCTCGCCCGCACATGGCTATTGATTCAGTCCGGCGATCTGCCGCTAAATCCGGCGCACCCATCAGAAGGGAATCGCGTTTTACGACGCGCCGCATGAACGCGGCGCAAGGAGTTAGAAATTTATGAAACGTGCAAACGTCACTCGGATCCTGGCCCTCGCCGCTCTGGCCTTCGCGCCGGCGCTGCCGCTGCTCGCGGCGGACGCAGGCGTGAAGCTCGACGCGCCGGTCGCGCCGGACAAGAACCGCTTCGGCATCAGCTACCGCGCCGGCTTTAACTTCACCGCCGAGTTCAAGAACGTCGGCAACTCGGCGCGCCGCAAAGACCCCGCCCGCGACCCCGGCCCAGCCACGGGCGACGACGTGGATCGCTTTTACGACAACGGCTACAATCGCGTGCGCACCGGGGACAATTTCGGCGGCTTCACCTGGTTCTGGGGTTACAATGACGCCGACCAGATCACGGCGAATGACACCATTGAGATGAGGAGCACCACCAGCCGCCGCATCGACAGCACCTCACACGATGATGACCCGCAGCATGGTTTCGAGCTGACCTGGGATCGCGAACTGGGCCGGGCCAAAAGCGGAAAATGGGCCTGGGGCGTGGAAGGGGCCTTTGGCTGGACGGACATTGAAATCCGCGATCACCGCACCTTGCGTGGCGGTACGGTGACACTGATTGACGCCTTCGATCTGGGCGGTCTCAATCCGGTGCCGCCGCCCGGTCATGCGGGCACGTTTGAAGGTCCGGGGCCGCAGATTGACTCCAGCCCGGAGCGCCGGTTTGAAACCTCGGCCAGCGGCACCACGGTGCGCGGCCAGCGTGACTTCGACGGCGACCTGTTCAGCTTCCGCGCCGGCCCGTATATCGATCTGCCGTTGGATGAGCGCTGGACCATTTCCCTGAGCGCCGGTTTCGCGGCTGGCGTCATCGAGGGGCGTTACGAGTTCGACGAGACCGTGACCATCGAGAACATCACCACCCGTCAAAGCGCCGGCGGACATAACACGGATGTGCTTTTCGGCGGCTACCTGAGCGGAACCATCCACTGCAAGATTAACGACGACTGGGGCGTGTTCGTGAACGGCCAGTATCTTGGTCTGGCCGGCACTTACGAGGTTTCGGCCAGCGGCCAGAAGATTCAGCTCGATCTGACGCGCACCGCGTTCTTCTCGGCGGGCGTGACGTATTCTTTCTGAACCGCGCTCGGCCACGGATGGAAAACAACGGCCGGCTTTGGCCGGCCGTTTTTCACATCACCATCCCGCCGTCCACCACCAGCACCTGCCCCGTGATGTAACGACCAGACGGCCCAGCGAGATACAGCGCGGCGTTCGCGACATCCTCGGCCTGGCCGAAGGAGGCGAGCGGAATCTTCTCGAGCAGCGCCTTGCGAATGTCCTCGTTCAGCACCGCCGTCATGTCCGTCTCGATGAAGCCAGGCGCGAGCGCGTTGGCCGTGACGCCGCGCGAGCCGAACTCGCGCGCCACGGACTTGGTGAAACCGATGAGCGCGGCCTTGCTCGCGGCGTAGTTCGCCTGCCCGGCGTTGCCGATGAGTCCGATGATCGAGGCGACGTTGATGATGCGCCCGGAGCGCTGTTTCAAAAACCCGCGCGTGAAAGCCTTCGTGAAGGAGAACGCGCCCTTGAGGTTCGTGTTCAACACGGTGTCCCAATCGTCGTCGCTCATGCGCATGATCAGGCCGTCGCGCGTCACGCCGGCATTGTTGACGAGAATGTCCACGCGGCCGGCGGCGGCGAGAATCTTCTCCGCCGTCTCCGCCACGCCCTTCGCATCCGCGACATCCACGGCGAAGGCCCACGCCTGACGTCCGAGCGCGCGCACTTCGGCGGCGACCTTTTCGGAGTTCTCCACGGTGCGCGAAACGCAGACCACGTTCGCGCCCTCGGCGGCGAATTTCAGCGCGATGGCGCGTCCGATGCCGCGCCCGGCGCCGGTGACGACGGCAATTTGATTTTCGAGTTGGGCCATAAGTCCGCTTGTTGTCATGGGGCGGGCGCGGTGTTGTCAATCTCGCGGCGGTCTTGGTGGCATCGTGTCTTGCGAGCAAAGGGAACCGGGCGCGCGCGAAGTTTCACCTTCGCTCCATTCGTCATTCGTCATTCGTCACCGCTCTTGCTAGTCTCGCCGCG
>JANNGC010000889.1:0-4194 GCA_031380445.1 Pedosphaera sp. | reverse complement strand
AACGTGGCGCACACCGAGATCGACCTCACGAATCCGAAGGCCAACCTGAAGAACCACGGCTTCACGCCCGAGGAACGCGCCGGGTTCACCACCTTCGTCGAGGCCGGCTTCGTGGACAGCTTCCGCGAGTTCGAGCCGGGCGGGGGACATTACACCTGGTGGAGCCGGATGCCTGGCGTGCGCGCGCGGAACATCGGATGGCGTCTCGACTACTTCCTCCTGAGCCGCGCCCTGCGCCCGCGTCTGGTGCGTGCTTCCATCCTCAAGGATGTCTCCGGCTCCGACCACTGTCCGGTGGTGATCGAGATAGAGTGACCGTTCAAATCACTTCACCACCGGGCGCAGCACCATCTTCCGGTAGTCCACGTCGGTGTGATCGCCTTGCAGGTAAATCGGGCCGGGCTTGAATTCGTCCGAAGTCAGCGCGCCGCCGGTGCAGCCGAGCACGGGCTGGTTGTCGATGGTCTTCACGCCGTTGTGAATCACAGTCAGGTGGCGGTTCACGAGCGTGATGTCGAAGGTCTGCCATTCGCCCGGCGGCTTGGAGACGTTCGCGCTCGGCAGGATGCGGCTATAAAGCGCGCCGCAATTGTGATTGTCGTTCTTCTTGCCGAAGGAGTTCGCGACCTGGATTTCGTAAATGCCGCGCAGGTAGATGCCGCTGTTGCCGTTCGTCGGCACGCGGAACTCGACTTGCAGGTTGCAATCCTCGAACTCGCGCACGGTGCGGAGATTCGCGTAGCTCTTGCCCGGCACGACGACGTTGCGCAGCAGGCCGTCCTCGACTTTCCACGCGCTCGGCGCGTTGCCCATCGTCTTCCAGCCAATCATGTCCGTGCCGCTGAAGAGGGAAATGGGTTCGCCGAATTTCACTTTCGCCAAGTCGGGCGCGGAGGGCAGGGGAGGAATGATCTTCCCGGTGAACTCAGCCGTCTTCCCGCGCGGCTTGCCTTCGTCGTCGGTGGTCGCGGTGGTGAGATTGAGTTTGTCGCCGTCGCGCTTGGCCGTGATCGTCTCGGTGGTTTTCTTTACCACGGTCTTGCCCTCGGCATCGCGCTGCCGTGTCTGGCTGACGCGCGTGACGACGAGCGCATCGGCTTCCACTTTCGTCGTCGTGACCGGCACCACGCTGCCGCCGCCCCAGAGGATGCTGCCCTTGAGTTCTCCGTTCGTCTCCACGATGCCGAGCCAGCCCGCGCCGCCGCCCGGAATGGTCAAGGCCCAGCGGCCGAGGAAAGGATTCTCCGCCGCGAACAGGGGCGTGGTGAGCAGCGCGACAGCCGTGAGGGCGGTGAAAGTTTTGACGAACGAACAATTTTTCATAAATGCGTCACTCACTGACGCATGACACCGCCGTCGGCATTCACCCGCTTGCAGAAAGGTGGAGTCGGAGCGCGGACAGCCATGTCCGCGCGATCATGTCTTGCGAGGCGTGGACAATTTGGAAGTGATGAACACGCGGACTCGGCGGTCCGCGCTCCGTCGTGGCTACGCCTTCAGCTTGCGTTCGAGGATTTCGCCGACCAGCGCGGGGTTCGCCTTGCCCTTGCTCAGCTTCATGACCTGGCCCTTGAGGGAATTGAGCGCAGCCACCTTGCCGGCCTTGTAGTCGGCGACGGGATTGGGATTGGCGGCGATGGCTTCGTCGCAGAATTGTTCAATTGCGCCGGTGTCACTGACTTGGGCCAGACCTTTTTCCTGCACGATGACGGCGGGCGCTTGGCCGGTGTCGAACATTTCAGCGAAAACCTGCTGCGCGGCGGCGTTGCTGATGGATTTGTTTTCCACGAGCGCGACGAGTTCGAGCAGCGCCTCGGGTTTGAACTTCAACGTCGCCAGCGTGGTGAGCGTCATGTCACTGGCGTCAATGCCCAGCGCGGACTGTTCGGTTCGCTCGGCGGTGTTCGCCTCGGTGAGTTTCGCGCGCAGGTTGTTAATCACCCAGTTCGCCACGGCCTTCGGCGACTTCGACTGCTTCGCGATGTTCTCGAAGTAATTTCCCAGCGGCGCGTCGTCCACGAACGTCTGCGCGTCCTGCGGCGGCAACTGATACGCGGTGATGAAACGCTGCTTGCGGGCCAGCGGCAACTCGACGACGCGTGTTTTCACTTCGGCAATCCACGCGTCCGTTGGTTTGAACGGCATCAGATCCGGCTCGGGCAGGTAGCGGTAGTCGTGCGCGCTTTCCTTCGTCCGCATCTCCTCGGTCATGTTCGCCACGTCGTCCCATCGGCGTGTGGACTGCATGAGCTTGCCGCCCTTCGACACGACTTCGATCTGGCGCGCGATCTCGTACTCCGCCGCGCGGCGCACGCCGGAGAAGCTGTTCATGTTCTTGATCTCGATCTTCGCGCCGAGTTCTTTCTGGCCCTTGGGCCGCACGCTGATGTTCACGTCGCAGCGCACCATGCCCTTCTCCATGTCGCAGTCACTCACGCCGCCGTAGATGAGGATGTCCTTGAGTGCGTTGAGGTAGGCATAGGCCTGATCCGCGCTGGTCAGTTCGGGTTCGGAAACGATTTCGAGAAGCGGCACACCCGCGCGGTTGAAGTCCACGCCGCTCACGCGGTCGAAGTGAAAATTCTTGCCCACGTCTTCCTCGATGTGCGCGCGCGTGATGTTCAAGCGCGACATCCCGCCGTTGAATTCAAACTCCACGAAACCGTTCTTCGTGCTCGGCGCGTCGTATTGCGTGACCTGGTAATTCTTCGCGACGTCGGGGTAGAAATAATTTTTGCGGTCGAACTTGGCGAAGCGCGGAATCTCGCAGTTCAGCAGCAGGCCCGTGAGCACCGTGAGCCGCATCGCCTCCTCATTCGCCACCGGGAGCACGCCCGGCATCCCCAGGCAGACAGGGCAGACGTTCGTGTTCGGCTCCGCGCCAAACTGATTGGCGCACCCGCACCACATCTTCGATTTTGTTTTGAGCTGAACGTGAGTTTCCAGCCCGATGACGGCTTCGTATTCCATGAGGCTCGGGCGGGTTTAGCAGGCTGCGGCCAACTCGGTTTTGCGCGCGTTCGGCGTGGATTGAAAAGGCGTCCGCATGTTCAACCCGAGCAGATCGAGCAACGCCTTGTCCGCGTCGTAGCTGGGCGACGGCACGGCCTTGGTCAGCATCGTTTGCGTCTCGCTGGAGAAAATGGAGTTCGCGCCGGCGAAGAAGCAGAACGCCTGCTCGACATCGGAGAGCTTCGAGCGGCCCGCCGTGAGGCGCACGTCGGCCAGTGGGCAGAGAATGCGTGTGGTCGCGATCATCCGCAGCACTTCCCAGAACGGCACGTCGGGATTGTCGGCCATCGGCGTGCCGGGAACCTTCGCGAGAATGTTGATCGGCACCGACTCGGGATGCGGCTCCATCGTGGCGATGGTGTGCAACATGCCCACGCGATCTTCGATCTGTTCGCCCAACCCGATGATGCCGCCGCAGCACACAGTCACGTTGGTCTTGCGCACGTTGCCAATGGTCTTCAGCCGGTCGGCGTAAGTGCGCGTGGTGATGATGGTCTCGTAAAACTCCGCCGAGGAATCCACGTTGTGATTGTAGGCGTAAAGTCCGGCGTCTTCGAGCCGCTTGGCCTGGCCCTCGCTCAACATGCCGAGCGTGCAGCAGACTTCCATGCCCATGTCCGTGACCTCGCGCACCATCTCGACCACGCGGTCGAACTGCGGGCCGTCCTTCACTTCGCGCCAGGCCGCGCCCATGCACACGCGCGAAACGCCGCTGGCCTGCGCGCGCGCGGCGACTTCTTTGACCGACTCCTTGCTCAACAGCTTCTCCGGCGTGATGTCCGTCTCGTAGCGCGACGACTGCGCGCAGTAGGAACAATCCTCCGGGCACGCGCCAGTCTTGATGGAGATGAGCTTGCAGACCTGCATCTCGCGCGCGTTGTGATGTGTGCGGAGGACGGTGGCGGCGCGATAGACGAGATCGAGCAGCGGCAAATCGTGCAGCGCGCGAATCTCCGCGCGGGTCCAGTCGTGGCGAACAGTGTCAGTCATTTTTCAAGGGCCGCTTTTGATGAAGAGCGGCAGCGAGAAAATGCGGAGCGCGCGCGAGGTTGTAAATCCAAATCCCTGCGAACGCCGCGCGATAACTTATGACTAACTAATTTCGAGACGGCGTGAACGGATGGAAGGTAGCGCGACTTCGCTCCGCGCGCGCCGGGCCACGCTGACGAAGAACGGTTTGGA
>JANNGC010000877.1:0-5837 GCA_031380445.1 Pedosphaera sp. | reverse complement strand
TCTCATGGGCGTGGACTTCGACACGGAGAAGGAATTTCCCCAGGACGACTCGGGCCACGGCTTCGACAACATCGGCGACGTGCTGACCATCTCGCCCATGCTGCTGGAGAAATACCTGGATGCGGCGAAGGCCATTGTCTCGAAGGCGGTGCCGGTGGTGGCGGGCGTGCCGGTGGAGAATATGATCACGGGGCGGAGCTTTCGCCCGAACGAGGCGGGCGTGTCCGGCGGAGGAAACGGTCGTGGCCCGCAGCAGTTCACGAATGCGCTGTCGTTGTCGTATTACCAGCCCGCCTCCGTCTCGAACACAGTTCAGACGGCTCACGCCGGTCGCTACCAACTGCTCGTGGACGTGACCGCGACCGAGCGGTTCGTGGACAATCAGTTCGACTACAACAAGTGCCAGGTCGTCTTCAAAGTGGATGGGGAGGAGTTGCTGCGGAAGGAATTCGTCCGCGAAGGCGGCAAGGCGTTCCACTTCGAGTTCGACCAGCAATGGCAGGCGGGCGGACACGAAATGTCCTTCGAGCTGGAGCCGCTGACGCAGACCAATCAAATCCGGTCACTCGCGCTGCGGATCGAGGCGGTGACGGTGCGCGGGCCGCTGGACGAAAAGCATTTTGTCCGGCCCAAGAACTACGAACGCTTCTTCACGAAGATGGTTCCGCAGACTCCGGCGGAACGCCATGCGTCTGCGCGCGAGGTGCTGGGAAGCTTCGCCCGCCAAGCGTTTCGCGGCCCGGTGGATGACCAGACCGTAACCCGCCTCGTGTCGCTGGCGGAAAGCATCTCCAGCCAGCCCCAGAAAACGTTCGAGGCCGGACTCGCGCAGGCCATGGTGGCGGTGCTGGCGTCGCCGAGATTTTTGTTCCGTGAGGAAGAAGTGGAAGGCGCTCCCAGTGCGGGCATCGCACTCATCAGCGAATACGCCCTCGCCTCCCGCCTTTCCTACTTCCTCTGGTCGTCCATGCCCGACGAAGAACTGTTCCGCCTCGCCGCCGGGAAAAAACTCCGCGCCCACCTGAGCGCGCAAGTGCAGCGGATGCTCGCCGACCCGCGCGCGGAAGCCTTGATGCAGAACTTCAGCGGGCAATGGCTCCAAGCCCGTGACATCGAGACGGTGCCGATTGATTCACGCGCCGTCCTCCAGCGGGACAGCGGCACCACGGGCAATCAAGGCGGAGGCGGCCGGCGCCCCGGCAACTTTGGCAACTTCGGGCGCGGCCAGCGTGTGCAACTGGATGGCGAGTTGCGCAAGGCGATGCGGGAGGAGACCGAAAGGTATTTCGGCCACATCGTCCGTGCCGACCGCAGCGTGCGCGAATTGATCGAGAGCGATTACACGTTCCTCAACGAACGTCTCGCGCGGCATTACGGCCTGACGAATCTCGCGGTGGAGGGATCAGAAATGCGTCGGGTGAAACTGCCGCCGGACAGCGAGCGCGGCGGTGTGCTCACGCACGGCACCGTCCTCGCTGTCACATCGAATCCCAATCGCACCTCGCCCGTGAAGCGCGGCGTGTTCATCCTCGAAAACATTCTCGGCACGCCGCCCTCGCCGCCTCCGCCCGACATTCCGCCGCTCGAGGACGCGGGCAAAGGCTCGACGAACGTGCTGAGTCTGCGCGAGACCCTGGCCTTGCACCGCGAGCAGCCGCTGTGCAGTTCCTGCCACAACCGCATGGACCCGCTCGGACTGGCGCTGGAAAATTTTAATGCCATGGGCATGTGGCGCACGCAGGAACTCAAGCAGCCCATCGACGCGGGCGGTAAACTGATCACCGGCGAATCGTTCACCAACATCCAGACGCTGAAGCACATTCTCGCGACCAAACGTCACCGCGACTTCTACCATGCGCTCACCGAGAAGCTGCTCACCTACGCGCTCGGGCGCGGGCTGGAGTATTACGACGTGCAGACTGTCGATACGATTGTCGAGCGGATGGAGCGGGAGAACGGCCGCTTCTCCGCGCTGCTGATGGGCATCATCGAATCCGCGCCCTTCCAAAAAAGTCGAAACGTGGACGCGCCGGGCCACGTCGATCCCGTGAAGCCATTGAACCAACGCGCCGACATACAGACCAAGCCATGAAAACGAAGCACACGTCGGGTGAAGTTCTTGCCGCGCAGCGCGCCGCCAGCCTGAGCCGTCGCAACTTTCTGCGCGGGGTCGGCGCGTGCCTGGCGCTGCCGGCGTTCGAGTCGCTGGGCGCGTTGAAGGCGCTCGCGGCCGAGGCGAAGTCCGTCAGCAAACTCGCCGCGACGGCCAGCGGCGCGCCGCTGCGCACCGCGTTTGTGTTCTTCCCGAATGGTGCCATCCCGTCCGCGTGGTGGCCGGAAGGAGAGGGGAATGATTTCAAACTCAACACGACGCTTCAGCCCTTGGAAGCGAGCCGGCAACATCTGCAAGTGATCGGCGGTCTGGATCACGTTTGCGCCAATGGTGGGCCGGATGGCGGCGGCGACCACGCGCGCGGCAACGGCGTGTTCCTCACGGGCGTGCGACTGAACAAGAGCGCGACGGATGTGCGCGCCGGAGTGTCCATTGACCAGGCCATGGCCAAACAGGTCGGCCATCTCACGCGGCTGCCTTCGCTGGAACTGACTTGTGACAGCAAGCGGCAATCGTCCGGCTGCGACTCGGGCTATTCCTGCGCCTACCAGTACAACATCTCGTGGAGTTCACCGAACACGCCGGTGACGGCGGAATCCAACCCGCGCCTCGTCTTCGAGCGGCTCTTCGGCACGGGCGCACCCGGCGAGCGCACCGAGAACGCCCAACGCCGCCAGCAGGAGCAGCGGTCGGTTTTGGATTTCGTGCTCGAAGACGCGCGCGCCATGCAGCGGCGGCTCAACGCGCGCGACCAGGACAAGCTCGATCAATACCTGACCGGCGTGCGCGCCATCGAGACGCGCATCCAGCAGGCCGAACGCTTCGGGCAGGTCAAAGACCCCGGCGTCGAGACGCCGGCGGGCATCCCGGAAGCCCACGCCGAGTACATCCAGCTCATGTACGACATGATGGCAATGGCGTTTCAGACGGACTCGACGCGCGTGGCCTCGTTTGCCCTGGCGCACGACGGCGACAACCGCTCCTTTTCGCACTTGGGAATTTCCGAAGGGCACCACGACATTTCGCATCATCAAAACCGTGAGGACCGCATCCAGAAGCTGATCCAGATCGATCAGTTCTACGTGCAGCAGTTCGCGAAGTTTTTGCAGAAGCTGCAAAGCACGAAGGACGTGGACGGCCAGTCGCTGCTGCACAACTCGATGATTGTCTATGGCGGCTGCAACGCCGACAGCAACCGCCACACGCACACCAATCTCTCGCTGCTGCTCGCCGGCGCGGGCGGCGGCGCGCTCACGCCGGGCCGCTACGTGAAGCACGGCTCGAAGCCCACCACCAACCTGTTCCTCAGCATGGCCGACCGCATGGGCGTGCAGGGCTTGGAACGCTTTGGCGATTCGACGGGACGACTGGGGAATGTCTAAGTCCTTTTCGCGCACGCGCATGGTCCTGCGCTGGCTGCTCGGCGTGCTCTTCGTGGTCGCGGGGATTGGGCATTTCGTCGCGCCGCGATTTTATCTCGCCATTATGCCGCCCGCGCTGCCGTGGCCGCTGGCTCTGATCTACCTCAGTGGCGGCGCGGAAATTTTGGGCGGACTCGGTGTGCTGCGGCCCGCGACGCGCAAGCTGGCGGGGTGGGGGTTAATTGCTCTCCTCGTCGCCGTGTTCCCCGCGAACCTCTACGCCGCCCTGCACGGGATGGGTTCAATTCCCTCGTGGATTCTTTGGGCGCGGCTCCCGTTCCAATTCGTCTTCATCGCGTGGGTTTATTGTAGCAGTCTCAGTGCTGGTCCGGCGCGGACTGGCTCATTGGCCGAGCAGTAATTTCATTTGCTGGCGGGCGCGTTCTCCCTCACCCCAGCCCTCTCCCCCTGGGCGAGGGAGCCGGTAGGGCCGCGCGGCCGCGCGCCTCTACCATGGCCCGTGCGGAAGCACTCACTTCACCCGGATCACAAACACCGCCGTCACATACGGCGGGAAGGGCACCGCGCCGGGGCTGAACTCCGTGGTCACAAACGTCACCGGCGGATTGATTCCTGAATTGTCCGCCTGCGCCGTGGCGAAGGAATCAATCCCGCCCAACCCACCGCTGTTCAACGCGCCGCGCAGAAACCGCTGCGCGCCGGTGTTAATGTCCGGCATCAGTTCGCCATCGAGCGGCGATTCCGGATCGCTCAAGAACTGCCCGTTGCACTCCACGAAGTTCGGCGGCAGCGCGGGCACGCCCGGCGTGTCCTTAAACCACGGCAGCACGCCGCCGATGGGCGCCTGCGCCGCGCCCAGGGCCAGCACCGCGGTTTGCAGGCTGGCGATCTGCGCGGCCTGCGTATCCAGCAACGCCTTGAGCGACGTGAAATTCTCGCGCAAGTCCGCCGAGACAATCCGCGTGCGAAACGCGGGCAGAGTAGGATTGAAAGGCATATAGTCTGAGGTCGGAGGCCAGTAGTCAGAGGTCAGAAATCAAAAATCAGAGATCAGAAGACAGTGGTCAGTTATCGGATAAGGCCAGAGGGCGAGTGAAGGCGTTCGGCCTTCTGACGTCGGTCCACTGACCTCCGTCCTCTGCCCTCTGACCTCTCCTTTGCTTTCTCACGGGATCATGCAGCAGGCCGCGTCGCTCCACGGGCCTTTGTTCACGTTGTTGATGGCCCGCACGCGCGCCCAGCACTTCTGCCCGCTCGTCCGGCCGTGCAGGTCGAGCACCGGCTCGGTGATGATGTCCAGCGTCTCCCACAACGCGGGATTGCTGGCGTTCGTGCTCAACTGCACTTCATACGAACGGGAGCGGAACATGGAATCCCACTTCATTTGTGCCGTGCCGTCGTCCAGGCCCGCGAGGAGCTTCACGTTCAGCACTTGCGTCATGGCTGGCGAGGGCGTGCGCGACTGCGCCACGTTCATGCCGGCCGCGAGGATGATGTCCGGGTTGCCCTTGGCGATGGTCATCACGTAGGCCGCCAGGTCGTCGCTGTAGAATGCGCTGACGTCCTCTGCGGATTGATCCCGCGCTTCCCGGGCCTGCGCCAGTTGCACGAGGAGCGAGTCCACCAGCGCATCCGCGTCCGTGAGCGTGGTGTGTTTGGTGTTGCCCAAGGTCAGCAGAGCCGCCGCGCCGGTGAAGGTCGTGGGATCCGCTGCGATGGCCGACAGGCTGATCTGGAACTTGGCCGCGAGGGCCACGGGCACCAGCCCTGATGTTTTCATGGCAATGCGTGCCATAGTATTACCTTTCTTCGGCAGCGGGGCGTCGTAGTAGAACTCCTCGTCGTAAAACGCGTCGTCGTCATACAGCGCTCCGTTCATAAGCCGAACTGTTTTTGCTTTGTGGTGTCCCCGGCCCGCACTCGTGTGCGCCGCCGGTTTCATCTCACACCGTGAAGAACGGAAGAGAACTGCCGCGACCTGATGAAATTCGTTCCACGCCGGGTGGTTTTTTCATAATCAACTGCCCCGGCGGGACTTGGATGGGTGGTGCAGAATGTTCCACTTGTCCTCGCGTGCGCCACCTGTCCCATCCGGGGTCAGGCTGTTCCCACCGTGAACGCAGGGCCGCCCCGCGCCATTTCCGCCCCGCGCCTGACGCTTTCCCGCGTCCCCGTGCGATGGGCGAGCGTCCCCGTGCGATGGGCGAGCGTGAACGTGCGACGGGCGAGCGTGAACGTGCGACGGGCGCGCGTGAACGTGCGACGGGCGCGCGTGAACGTGCGACGAGCGCGCGTGAACGTGCGACGAGCGCGCGTGAACGTGCGACGAGCGCGCGTGAACG
>JANNGC010000862.1:0-5544 GCA_031380445.1 Pedosphaera sp. | reverse complement strand
AGTATGGCGCGGCGGCGGTGGTGATGGCCTTCGATGAGAACGGTCAGGCCGCGACCTATGAGGAGAAGATCCGCATCTGCGAACGCGCCTACTGCATCCTCGTCGACGAGGTCGGCTTCGCGGGCGACGACATCATTTTCGATCCCAACATCCTCACCGTCGCCACCGGCATCGAGGAGCACAACAACTACGCCGTCGATTTCTTCGAGGCGACGCGCCTCATCAAGCAGACGCTCCCGCACGCCAAGGTCAGCGGCGGCGTCTCCAACATCTCCTTCAGTTTCCGGGGTAACAACACCGTCCGCGAGGCCATGCACAGCGCGTTTCTCTACCACGCCATCCAGGCCGGCATGGACATGGGCATCGTCAACGCCGGCATGTTGGAAGTGTACGAAGAGATCGAGCCGGAGCTGAAGGAACTCGTCGAAGACGCGTTGCTCAACCGCCGCCCCGACGCCACTGAGCGCCTCGTCGAGCACGGCGAGAAACTCAAAGCCGCCAGCGCCGGAACCACGGCCAGCGACAAGAAGGTCGAAGAAGAATGGCGCAAGGGCACCGTCGAAGAACGCCTCTCGCACTCGCTCGTGAAGGGCATCGACCTCTACATCGACATCGATACGGAAGAAGCGCGCGCGAAGCTCGGCAAGCCGCTGCTGGTCATCGAAGGCCCGTTGATGGACGGCATGAGCGTGGTCGGAGATTTGTTCGGCGCGGGCAAAATGTTTTTGCCGCAAGTCGTGAAGTCCGCGCGCGTGATGAAGAAAGCCGTGGCTTACCTCACGCCTTTCATGGAAGCCGAGAAGGCGGCGATGGCCGCGCGCGGTGAAGCGGTGAAAGCCCAGGGCAAGATCGTGCTCGCGACGGTGAAGGGCGACGTGCATGACATCGGCAAGAACATCGTCGGCGTCGTGCTCGCCTGTAACAACTACGAGGTCATCGACATGGGTGTGATGGTGCCATGCGAGAAAATCCTCGAACGCGCCAAACTGGAGAAAGCGGACATCATCGGTCTCAGCGGACTTATCACGCCGTCGCTCGACGAAATGGTCCACGTCGCGCGCGAGATGGAGCGGACGGGTTTCAAAGTGCCGCTGCTCATCGGCGGTGCGACCACGAGCCGCGCGCACACGGCGGTGAAAGTCGCGCATCACTTCAGCGAGCCGGTGGTCCACGTCCTCGACGCCTCACGCGCCGTGCCGGTGGCGAGCGCGCTGTTGAGCGCGGAGCAGAAGCCCGCGTTCGTGAAGCAGCTCCGCGAGGATTACGAGAAGCTGCGCCAACTGCATGGCAGCCAGCAGGTGAAACTGCTTTCCATCGAAGCCGCGCGGGCCAACGCGCCGAAGCTGAAGTATGACGATCTGCCGAAACCCGCGTTCACCGGCCCGCGCGTGCTCAACGACTTTCCGCTCGCCACGTTGCGCGAGTTCATTGACTGGTCGCCGTTCTTCCACACCTGGGAACTGCGCGGCGTGTATCCGAAGATCCTTCAGCACGAGAAGTATGGCGTGGAAGCGACCAAACTTTTCAACGACGCGCAGAAGCTGCTCGATGAAATCATCGCCAAGAAACTGATTCGCGCCACGGCGGTCTATGGTTTCTTCCCCGCGCAGCGCGTGGGCGAGGACGTGGAAATTTACACCGACGAAACGCGGACGAGCGTGCTGACCAAGTTCCACTTCCTCCGTCAGCAAATGGAGAAAGGCGACGGCTCGCCGAACTGGTCATTGGCTGACTTCATCGCACCGAAAGATGATTTCCTTGGAGCCTTCGCCGTCACCACCGGCCACGGCCTCGATGAGTTGGTGAAAAAGTACAAGGCCGACCTCGACGACTACAACGCCATCATGGCCGAGGCGCTCGCGGATCGTCTGGCCGAGGCGTTTGCCGAGTATTTGCACAAGCGGGCGCGTGAAGAATGGGGCTACGGCCAAGTGGAAAAACTTTCCACCGAGGAACTCATTGATGAAAAATATCGCGGCATCCGCCCAGCCGCCGGCTATCCCGCGTGTCCTGATCACACCGAGAAAGGCACGCTCTGGCAGCTCCTCGACGTGGAGAAGAGCACGGGCATCCAGCTCACCGAGAGCTTCGCGATGTGGCCTGGCAGCAGCGTGAGCGGACTCTACTTCGCGCACCCGGACTCCAAGTATTTCGCCGTCAGCAAGCTCGCGAAAGATCAGGTCGCCGACCTCGCGCAGCGCAAGGGCAAGTCACTCGCCGAGATGGAACGCTGGCTCGGCCCGTGGCTGAATTACAATCCGGCGGGATAGCGGCACTCTGCGGCTACCTTCGCGGGCGGGCGGCGAAGATTCATTGCTGACACCCGCCGGGATTTCAGGCAACAAGCCCGCGCACCCATTATGAAAATTCTGACCAAACTCATCACCGGTCTCATCCTCTGCGCTGTCGCCGCCGGCCACGCGGCCGCGCCCAAACCGTTCGTGTTCCCGCGCAGCACGCCCGAGGCGCAGGGCGTCTCGTCGGCCTCGGTGCTGGCGCTGGTCGAGGCGCTCGATCAGGTGGATGCGATGAACAGCTTCATGCTGGTGCGGCATGGGAAAGTCATCGCCGAGGGTTGGTGGACTCCGTATCGCGCGCAGGACAATCACGAACTGTATTCGTTGAGCAAGAGTTTCACCTCCACCGCTGTCGGCATGGCCGTCGCGGAAGGCAAACTGAGCATTGATGATGAGGTGCTGGAGTTTTTTCCTGACGTTGCGCCGCCGCAGCCGACGAACAATCTCAAGGCCATGCGCGTGCGCGATCTGCTCACGATGTCCACCGGGCATCAGGACGAGACGGCGACGGCGGCGGACAAGATTTCCGCGCAGGCGTTCCTCGCGCATCCGGTGCCGCACAAGCCGGGCACGCATTTCAAATACAACACGCCCGCGACCTTCATGCTCTCGGCCATCGTGCAGAAGCAGACGGGGCAGACGGTGGAGGATTATTTGCGCCCGCGCTTGTTCGAGCCGCTCGGCATCACGCAGCCGGTGTGGAACACGAATTTCCAAGGCATCTCGCTCGGCGGCTACGGGCTGAATGTGCGCACGGAGGACATCGCGCGCTTCGGGCAGCTCTACTTGCAGAAAGGCATGTGGCAGGGGAAGCAACTCATCGCGAAAGATTGGGTGGAGATGGCCACGACGAAGCAAGTGTCCAACGGCAGCAATCCTAAGAGCGATTGGGAGCAAGGCTACGGCTTTCAATTCTGGCGCTGCCGCAACGGCGCGTATCGCGGCGACGGCGCGTTCGGCCAGTATTGCATGGTGCTGCCAGAACAGGACGCAGTCATCGCCATCACCAGCGGCGTGAAAGACATGCAGGGCGTCATGAATCTCGTCTGGGAAAAACTGCTGCCGGAGTTCGGCACGAAGCGATTGAGTGCGAATGCCGCGACGCCAAAGAAGCTGACCGAAAAGCTCGCCGGCCTGACGGTGCGACCAGCCGAGGGAACGGAGTCTTCGTCTGTCGCGGCGAAAATTTTGGGCCGGAAATTTATTTTCCCGGCGAACGAGCAAAAGTTGGAAGCGATCACGCTCACGCCAAACTCCGAAGGGCGGGGCGTGACAATGGCCATTCGAGCGAACGGCATCACGCAACAGTTCAGCAGCGGCTATCGCGCGTGGCAGCGCGGTCTCGGCTCGTTCGGGACGTACGTGGACCGGCCCGCCTCAGCCACCAGCGCGTGGACGACGGAGGACACGCTAGTGATGAAGCAGTGCTTCACCGAGACGCCTTACTATGTGACGCGCAAGCTGCGCTTCGATGGGAATCAGTTGTTCTACGATGCGGAAGCCAACGTCGGGTTCCGCGGCACGAAACAACCGCAACTGGTGGGACGCGCGGAGTAATCCAACCGGATCACGGCTGCTTCTTCTGCGGAGGTAATTTGAGCGGCACCCAGTCCGAATTATTGAGATGGGCCGGAGGCGTGTTGGTGGGCGGGGTCACTCCCGCCGCCAGCATGACCTTGTGCAGCGCCTCAATCGTCTCGAAGGACGGTTTGAAGTTTCCGGGACGATGGCCCTCGGCAATGGACAGCGGCGTCCAGCCGTACCGGTTCTTCGTGTTCCAAGTTTCGATCTTCGCGCCATGATCGGCGAGGAATTGCACCACCTTCGGTAGATTCTTCAACGCTGCGCCGTGCATGGCGGTTTCGCCGTTGGCGTCCACAGCGTTCACGTCCGCGCCGAGCTTGAGGAGCAGTTGCGCCGCTTCGAGCACTTCCGGTTCTTCGCCGGCGACTTCATTGGCCGCCGCGCTGCCGACGCCGATGCCGCACGCGGCCATCAGCGGCGTGCAGCCATCGGCGTTGGTGAGGGAAGGATTCGCGCCCAGTTTCACAAGCAGTTTCATGTAGGCGAGGTCCGCCGTGGCCGCGGCCATGAAGAACGGGGTCACGCCTTTCGCGTCGTATTTGCCAGGGCCGCCTCTGCCAGTCTTCAAGTGCGCATTCACGTCTGCGCCGCGCTTCACCAGTTCCTGAATGAACTGGACGCTGTCCAAATTTCCCGAGCCGAGCGGCGCCGGGTCGCCATCGTCTTCACCGCGCTGCGATTTGCGCACCCAGGTCAGCACATGGAGCGGCGTGAATCCCGAACGCTGGTCGTTCGGGTCCGCGCCGGCGGTGAGCAATTCCACCGCGAGATTGAAATGGCCGTTCTCAACGGCCAGGAGCAACGCGCCCGTTCCTTTTCTTGCGCCCTTGCCTGTCGGCTTGCGCGGCTCCATCGGCGCGTTCACGTCCGCGCCGGCCTTCAACAAAACGCGAATGACTTCGGCCCGACCATCGCGCGCGGCGAAGAACCAGGGCGTGAACCCCGAGTCCGGCAGGGTCATGCGAAAATCCGCACCCGCCTTGATCAGCAATTCCACCACGGCCGCATGGCCGTCCGCCGCCGCCCACATCAACGCGGTCTGCCCGCGACGCTCCTTCGCATCCACGATGGCACCGCGCGCCAGCAGCGCCTGCACCGGCCCGGCCTGGCCCGTGCGCGCGGCGGTCATCAGCACCGTTTCCCCGCCGCGCAAAGTCGTGTTCGGATCCGCGCCTTGAGCGAGGAGAAGCTCGACCATCGCCGCGTTTCCGTTCTGGCAGGCGAGCGAGAGCGGCGTGACGCCATAACGGTTCGTCGCGTTCGCATCCGCCTTGGCCTCGACGAGAACCTTGGCGGTTTCAAGATCGCTAAGATGCGCCACCCAATGCAGCGCCGTCAGGCCATCGGCCTGGGGCGCGTTCACGTCGGCACGCTGCTTGAGCAGCGTGCGGAGGGTGGCGCGGTCGGATTTCTCGGCAGCGTCAGCGAGCGGTGACTTGCTGGCTGCGAAAGCAGACGCCGCGAATAACAGCATCAGACCAATTGCGCTCCATCGTTTCATCTGAATCGAGAAGCTTAAATCGCCAGCGGCTCAAACAAACCGTCCACCTTGCCCTTGCTGTCGGCGAACGAGTCCAAGTGGACGCCGACTTTGTCGAGCAGCGTCAGGTGGAGATTGGCCAGCGGGGTCGGCTTCGCGTACTGGAGGTGACGTCCGCCTTTC
>JANNGC010000988.1:0-6049 GCA_031380445.1 Pedosphaera sp. | reverse complement strand
GTTTTTTCGTCGAACACTTTGAATCCGCTTTCGTCCCGTCTGGTGGCGCTCGCGGATTCCTTGCCGTCGCTCGGCGTCGAGTTTCGCGGTTCGCGCTCGGAGCGTCTCGCCAACACCGTGGCGTTCACCGTCATGGGCGTGGACAGCATCACCATGCTGGCGGCGCTGGATTTGGAAGGCGTGTGCGCCTCCAGCGGCTCGGCGTGCTCGGCAGGGTCATTGGAGCCTTCGCACGTTTTGCTGGCGCTGGGCGTGCCTGGAGAGGCGGCAAACGCCCTCGTGCGGCTTTCGCTCGGGCGCGCGTCCACGGCGGAAGAAGTGGCGCATGTCGAACAGGTGCTGCCAAAAGTCATCGCGCGGGCGCGCGGCGAATAACCATGCGCAACAACCCAGCGAACAACTCCTCCGGGGCCGACCAACAACTTGTGAGGAAGGCCAACAACCCGGACTTTCTGAGGATGGTCGTCGTCGTCACCAAAGTTTTTCACCCCCTTTTGTCCTGGGCCGAGGCGCAAGACCGGGCTGTAAAATCAGCGTCTCGACCGCACTAGCACCCGAGTTGTTCCCAGAATTCACCACCCTTAATACTAGGTTGATTTGTACAGAGAAACTTCATTCACTAGGCGCCGCCATGAATCTGACCATAGCCAAAGAACAAATCCTGATCGGACTTCAAGCAGTCCAAAACGTCGTGGGATCGCGCACCACGCTGCCGATTCTCTCGAACGTTCTGGTGCGCGCGGAAGCCGGTCGTGTTGAGTTCACGGCCACGGATCTGGATGTCACGGTCTCCTGCTCGGTCGAGGGCACGGTCAAGAAAGCCGGAGCTACGACCATTCCGGTGAAGAAACTCTTTGGCATCATCCGCGAGTTGTCCTCGTCGGAAATCGAGATCGAGACGGATGAAAAGAACGTGACCAGCATTCGCGCCGGTTCGTCGTTCTTCAAAATTCGCGGACTTGCGCCGGAAGAATTCCCGCCGCTGCCGAAGTTCAAAGAAGACAAGCGAATCACGCTCCCGCAGGCGAAATTCCGCGCCATGCTGCGGAAAACTTCGTTCGCTATCTCCACGGACGAAAGCCGCTACGTGTTGAACGGAATTTTCCTCAGCTTGAAAGATCACAAAATCACCATGGTCGCGACCGACGGACGCCGTCTCGCGCTCGTGGACGAGGAAGCGGACATTCAGGAGAAGAGCCAGGGCGAGTTCATCATCCCGGCCAAGGCCGTGAACGAACTCACGCGGTCGCTCCAAGAGGCCGGGGACTTGGAAGTAAATTTCTCCGAGAATCAGGCGGCCTTCACGCTCAAGAGTGAAAAGGGCGCGGGCGTGCTCATCGTCAGCAAGCTGATCGAGGGCAACTATCCGAACTACCGGCAAGTCATTCCGGCGGAGACGAAGGAACGCATCGCCCTGCCGCGCGAAGAATTTCTCCACGCATTGCGTCGCGCAGAACTGATGACGAGCGACAAGCAGAACTCGGTGAAGATGGCGTTCGGCAAAAACTCGTTGGCCATCACCGCGAACTCGCCGGACGTGGGTGAGGCGCGCGAGACGATGGCGATCAACTACAAAGGCAAGGAAATGGCCGTGGCGTTCAACCCGGCCTATGTCATCGATCCGCTGAATGCGCTGACGGAGGACGAGGTGTTCTTCGAGTTGATCGACGAACTCAGCCCCGGCGTGCTCAAGATCAACGGGCCGTTTCTCTACGTGGTGATGCCGATGCGGTTGAGCTGAACGGGACGGCCAGAGCCGCAGCAGCCACGACTAGGCGAACGCGCTGCGGCTCTGGAGAGCCGCACGCCAGTTCCCAAGCCTTCGCTTGGCTTGATCGTTTCCAGCCGATAGCTTTTCCGCGTGCTCATCGTGCTGCGCATTATCGGAATTTTTAACGCCGCCCTCTGGCTGGGCGCAGCGGTGTTCTTCACGGTCGGCGTGCAGCCCGGCGTGTTCAGCCCGGAGATGAGGCAGGTCTTCGCGCCGCCGGGCGCACCGCTGCGCGAATACTACCTCGGCTTCATCGCGCAGCAGCTCATCGCGCGCTACTTCACCTTCAGCCTCGTGTGTGCGCTTGTCGCGCTGGGACATTTTTTTGCAGAGATGATTTACGCGGGCAAACCGTTCCGCCGCTTCACGTTCGGACTGCTCGTGGGTGTGCTGGGCTTCGGATTGGTCAGCGCCCACTTTGTTACGCCGCGAATTCAGCGGTTGCATCACGACAAATATCGCGCCGCGCCGGCCCGGCAAATCACCGCTGCACAAGCAATGCGAAAGCTCCACGCCCTCTCCGCCAGCGGCAACATTCTCACGCTGATCGCCCTGATGATTTACACCTGGCAGGTCACCAACCCGAGTGACCCGACGCGTTTCGTCGGAACGACCAAGTTCCGGGGTTGACTTTCTCCGCGCGAACCGAAGATTAACGGCGGTTGAAGTGTTTGGGAAAGGAACGGGAAAATTATGAATGATTACCGATCACCGTATAGCTCGTACTCAACGGGCAAAGTATATCAAGGGCCAGGCGGCCTCGGGCAGCACAAGGCCCCCGTCGCCGAAGACACGATCCGGACGGAAAAAATCCAGATCGAGCGCAAGTCCTTCGTCGTGGCGTTGAAGGAAAATCCGCGCGGGCGGTTTCTTCGCATCACCGAGGATGTCGGCGGCCGCCGCGACACCATCATCATCCCCTCGACGGGGCTGGCGGACTTCAAGCGCATCATTGACGAAATGGTGCGCGCGTCCGACGAGACGCCGATGAAGTCGCCTCCGCCTCCGCCGTCGCCGCTCGAGTGAACCTGTGGAGTTGGGCGAAGGGTTTCTTCGCCCGCCCGGAACGCCCGTTGCATTTGCAGCGGGGCGCGTTGGGCGAGCGCGCTGCGCGAAAATATCTCCAGCGGCGCGGGCTGAAATTTCTCACGGCCAACTTCCGTTCCGCGCGCGGGGAAATTGACCTCATCTTCCGCGACGCAGACTGCCTCGTGTGATTTCCTCGCATTGAAACATCCGATAAGCCGAAACTCACACCTGCATGAGGCTCCTTTCATGTCTCAACAGACTGTTTGCCGGTGAACCGAAAGCTGAGCATCTACGGCGCGGTGAATTGGGTGAGCGGGCAGCAAAAAGATTTCTGCAGAAAAAGGGGATGAAGTTTCTCACAGCGAACTTCCGCTCCCAACGCGGTGAGATCGACCTCGTATTTCGAGAAAGAGGGCGAAAAGGCTTTGCGGGAATATTTATTGGAAATGGAACAGACTGCCTCGTGTTCGTGGAAGTAAAAACCCGTTCCTCCGAAGACTGGACGCGCCCCGCCGCCGCCGTGGATGCGCGCAAAAAACGGCTGCTTTCCCAATGCGGCCTCGACTACCTCAAGCTGCTGAAGAATCCCGAGGTGAAGATGCGCTTCGACATCGTCGAAGTGCTGCTCAAGGACGGGGAGGTGAACGAGGTGCGGCACCTGCCGAACACTTTCGCGCTGACGAAGCCGTATCGCTACGGATGATCGCGGCCCTACCGAACAAACAGCAGCGAAAGGGCCGCCACATAAGCCGCCGCCAGCAAGTCATCCACCGTCACGCCCCAGCCGCCGGGGAGGCGCTGGATCTGGCGGATGGGCCAGGGCTTCCAGATGTCGAAGACGCGGAACAGCCCGACGAGCGCGAGCGTGATCCACAACGCTTGGCCGGTGAAAAAATAGCCCACGGTGGGAAACGCCCTGCCGTTCATCCACAAGCTCGCGACCCACGGCAGAAAGCAAAACGGGATGGCGATGATTTCATCCAGCACCACCGAGCCGGGATCGGTTTCGCCGAGGATCTTTTCCGCGTCGTCGCAGAGCCAGATGGAGAAGGCGATGCCCTCAATGCAGCCGGCGAGGTAGGCCCAGAAATTTCCCGTGGCGATGAGCATGGCGAACCAGATCAGGCCGAGGAGTGAGCCGAAGGTGCCAGGCGCAAAGGGAATGCGACCAACGCCGAAGCCTTGGGCGACGAAGAGGCGGACGCTGAACTTCGGCGCGTCCGGGTCGCGCTCTTGGCCGGACGCCTTCTGAAGTTCGTCCGTCACCTGTTCCGAGGCGTCACGGAATTCCCTAATCCCTCGACCAAGACCGTTCAATAGGTCAGGACATTTCTTCATACCGAACAGAATCAAGATCACCGCGATGATCAGAATCACTTCCCAGCCGCCGATGAACTCTGCGATGTGCATGAGGTGATCGCCTGCGGTCATTTCGCACACTCCTCGTTGAATTGAACGCCCTTCCCCTCACCCCGGCCCTCTCCCCAGAGGAGAGGGAGTAAGTCACCCAGCGTTGGGTGACAACGAGCGCGTTCGGATGGACGAAGACTGAATGCCGTTCTCCCTCTCCCCAAGGGAGAGGGCCGGGGTGAGGGGAAACGCGCCTTCAACCAGCCAGCGTTCGCTGGAAATTTCTGTGCACAACTTGTTCCACTGCGCGTCATCAGCAATCGCTCAAATACACCTGGCGATTGCGCCAGAGATACGTGCCGCCGGAGACAATCGTGAGTCCCACCGCCAGCCACTTCGCACCGCCCGCGAACCACCAGATCCACGGATGGCCGGCCACTTCGGAGCTGAACAGTTTTCCGAACGCGCCCCACTGCGGATGCGCGAGCAGGATGAGAATGGAAATGATCGCAGTGAGCTGCGAGAGGGTCTTGTGCTTGCCGAGTCCTTCCGCCGCGAGCACGAGGTTCTTCGACGCCGCGAGCATCCGCAGCCCGGTGATCGCCAGTTCGCGCCCGACGATGACCACGACCATCCACGCCTCGACCAGCGGCACGTTGTTCAAGCGATATTCCACGAAGGCGATGAACGCGGAGCAGACGAGGATTTTGTCGGCGAGCGGGTCCATGAGGATGCCGAAGTTCGTGATGAGCTTGCGCCGCCGCGCGATTTCGCCGTCGAGATAATCCGTGAACGCGCCCGTCCAGAAAAAGACCAGCGCCCAGGTCATGTGGTAGGGAATGCGCTCGCAGAAAAACGCGATGAGAAAGGCGACCGTGAAGCCGAAGCGCGAGACCGTGAGTTTGTTCGGCAGGTTCATCGTGTCACCGGCTCGGCAATCAAATCGTAATCCGTGTGGCCCACGATGCGGACTTTCGCAAATGCACCGCGCGGCAGTTTCCCGCGCACATACACGCGGCCGTCAATGTCCGGCGCGTCCGCCTCGCCGCGCGCGATGAGGTAGCGGCCCTTGAGCTGCGCTGCGCCTGCGTCGGCCTCGCGAATCAGCCCGTGCTCCCACGAACTGATGTTCGCCTTCTGCAATTCCTTCGCGCTCGCCTCACCTTCGATGAGCACATTCAGTTCGCGTCCGACGAACGATTCCGCCACGGCCACGGCGACCTTGTGCTGCGCGGCCATCGCGCGCTCGCGGCGCTTCTGTTTCAGCTTGTCGGTGAGCTGCTGCTCCATGCTGCCTGCGCGCGTGCCGTCTTCCTTCGAGTAACTGAACACGCCGAGGCGCTCGAACTTCGTGTCGCGAATAAAGTTCAGCAGCGCGTCGAAGCACTCCTCGGACTCGCCGGGGAAGCCGACGATGAACGTCGTGCGCAGCGCGATGCCCGGCACGCCCGCGCGAATCTTCGCGATCAAATCCACGATGTACTGGCTCGAAGTCTCACGCCGCATCCGCTCCAGCATGTTGTCGTGGATGTGTTGCAGCGGCATGTCCACGTAGCGCGCGGCCTTGGGGCATTCGGCGATGGTGCGGATCAATTCGTCCGTCCAGTGCGCCGGGTGCGTGTAGAGCAGACGGATCCAGAACTGGCCGGGAATGGCGTTCAATTCACGCAACAGCGTGCAGAGCGTGGTCGCGTCAGCCGTCAGTGATTTGGCGGCGGCGGAAAATTTCTCCGGCGAGGAAATGGCGCGGCTGTGGTTCGCGCGCAGGTCGAGTCCGTAGTAGGTCGAGTCCTGCGAGATGAGGTTGATCTCCTTCACGCCGTCCGCCACGAGCTGCCGCACCTCGTTCACCACGTCCGCCTGCTGCCGTGAGCGGTGGGTGCCGCGCATCCGCGGGAT
>JANNGC010000827.1:0-10772 GCA_031380445.1 Pedosphaera sp. | reverse complement strand
ACTCATGTGGGCGCATCAAACACGCTGGAAAGGAAAACTCCAAACTCCAAAATTCAAACTCACATGTGGTGGAAGTGCTCGCGCAGGGCGGGCGGCCCGTGCCACCGACGGTGTAAAGAACGCGTTGGGCCTTCCGGCGGGCCGCTCTGCGCGGCCCGACTGCTCGCAGCGCGAGCAGTTCCACCTCGCAGAGGGCAAGCCGGCCCACCGCTTTCAATCAATCAACCGCTTCGTCAAATCCCCGTACGCATCAATGCGCCGGTCGCGGAGGAACGGCCAGTGCGTGCGGGTGACATCCACTTTGCCGAGGTCGAGCGGGACAAGCAGGTTCTCCTCCTTGTCCACGCTGGCCTTGGCAATGATCTGACCGGAGGTGCCGGCGATGAAACTTTGGCCCCAGAACTCAATGCCATCACCGCCCACGGGACGCTCCAAGCCGATGCGATTGGCGGAGGCGACGTAGCAGCCGTTCGCGACAGCGTGGCTGCGCTGGATGATTTCCCACGCGCCGTGCTGGTTCGCGCCGTATTCCTTTTTCTCCTTGGGATGCCAGCCGATGGCGGTCGGGTAGAAAAGAATTTCCGCACCCTGCATCGCGGTCAGGCGCGCGCCTTCGGGATACCACTGGTCCCAGCAGATGAGCACGCCGATCTTCGCGTAGCGCGTCTGCCAGGCCTTGAAGCCGAGGTCGCCGGGTGTGAAATAAAATTTCTCGTAGAACAACGGGTCGTCGGGAATGTGCATCTTGCGGTAGCGGCCGAGCAGCGCGCCGTCCGCGTCAATGATGACCGCCGTGTTGTGATAGACGCCCGCCGCGCGTTTCTCGAAGAGCGAGGCCACGATCACCGATTTGTATTTCTTCGCGATCTTCTGGAACGCCTCGGTGCTGGGGCCGGGAATGGTCTCGGCGAGATCGAAGTTGTCGTGGTCTTCGCTCTGGCAGAAATACTGCGAGCGAAAGAGTTCCTGCGTGCAGATGATTTGCGCGCCGTCTTTGGCGAGGCGCTCGGTCTGCGCGAGCGTCTTCTTCAAGTTCTCAGCGGGCTTCTCGGAGCAGGCGGTCTGAATGAGGCCGACCTGGACAATGTTTGGTTTCTTCATGGATGAAAAAGCTGACGGGAAAGTAGGACACGATGCGCGCGTGTCTCACTAAAAATTTTCCAAGAGGTGGAACGGCTCGCGCTGCGAGCCGTCGCGCCGCGTTGCGAAAGGGCCGGGAACGTCGAAGGTGCAGTCGCACCGCCCGCTCTGCGCGGGCTTGCTTGGTCGCAGCGCGACCAAACCCACCACCATCCGCCGCTCACGACACGCGGATGGATTTCTTGGTGTTGCGCGTGTGATTGGTGTTCCGCGCACTGCGCACGGTGCGGCTGGACTTCGTCGTTGTGGTCGTGCGCGTGATGCGCGCGGTGCGTTCGAGCAGGCGGGTGCTGCCTTTCGCGTCGCGCGTAGCCATCGCGGGATCGAGGCCGAAGAGGCCGCGCACGAACTTGCCGAGCGTCTCGTTCGTCGGACCGTAGCCGCCGCTGTAAATGTAGAACTCCAAATCGTAGAGCAGTTCATCCGCGCTGGCGTAGCGGGTCTTCAACTCACGCGAGAGAGCGCGCTGGAGAATCGTGTTCAGCTTGTCATCCACGCGCTTGTCGAGCTTGCGGAAGTCGGGGATGGGCATCTTCATCACGCGGTCGCGCGATTCCTCGGCATTCACGCCCTTGAAAATGTTTTTCCCCAGCAGCAGGTGCGCGAGCACGATGCCGACGGAAAAAAGATCGGAGCGCTTGTCGGTGATTTGAAAGTCCGCCTGCTCGGGACTCATGTAGTCGGCCTTGCCCGCCACGACTTCACCTTCCTTGTCCGTCAGAAAGCCCGCCGCCTTGGCCACACCGAAGTCCGTGAGCTTCACGTCGCCCTCGAAGGCGATCATCACGTTCTTGTAGCTCACGTCGCGATGCACGAGGCCGAGGAGCTTGCCGTTCTTGTCCGTCTTGGCGTGCGCGTAGGCGAGGCCGCGGCAGACGCGGCTGGCGATGAAGACGGCGAGTTCCGACGGCAGCTTCTTGTTCTTGTCGGCCATCTGCTGCGCGAACTGTTCGAGGTTCACGCCGTTGATGTATTCCATCACGATGTAGTAGATGCCGTTCAGTTCCCCGAACTGGTAGGTCTGGACGATGTTCGTGTGGATCAAGTCGGCGACGAGCTTGGCCTCGCCGATGAAATTTTCGATGAACTCCTTCTGCGTGGCGAAATTCTGGCGGATGACCTTGATGGCGACGCGCTTGATGAAGTTGCGCGCCCCGTGCTGCTCGCCCTCGTAGACAATGCCCATGCCGCCCTCGAAGATTTTGCGAACAACTTCGTAGCGTTGTTCACCACGGATGGAAAACAGGCTGGCCATGTTGCGCGCGATGTTCTGGAAAGGCGTGGTCAAGTCAAGCCTCGCGTCCGCGCAGCGTCCAGTTCGTGGCCGGAGCGCGGCATTTATGCCGCTTCAACGTGGACAACGGTTCGGTATCCGAGGTCGTCCGTACTGACGAACAGTGAAGCGGCGTGAACGCCGCGCTCCATGATCCGGGCCGAAGTTCCTCACGCAAGGAACGCGAAGCCGGAAATCTTTTCTCCCTTCGCGTCCTTCGCAATCTTGGCGTGAGACCATTTTGAAAAAATTCACAACGCCCGGGTGCGGACGAAAGCCGTGTTTTTGCTGGGAAAAAATTCAGAAAATCTCTTGCGCCACTTCTTCGGAGAGATTTAATACGGGTCGAGTCGGGCGACTCAGCGCACAAACAAAAACAAAACAACCAATAAAAACAGTATGGCTAAAGCTCTCTCCAAATCACAAATCGCGGCGGCCGTGGCCGAAAAGAACGGACTGACCAAAAAGCAGGCGGTCGCGATCCTCGAGTCCATCACCGACCTCGCCTACAAAAATGCGAAGAACAGCTTCACGCTGCCGGGCCTCGGCAAGCTGGTGCTCGTGAACCGCAAGGCGCGCATCGGCCGCAACCCTGCGACCGGCGAATCCATCCAGATCCCGGCCAAGAAGGTCGTGAAGTTCCGCGTGGCCAAGGCCGCGAAGGACGCCATCCTTGGCGCGAAGTAAACGACACGGTTTTTCAAAAAAGGCACTCTGCACCGCAGGGTGCCTTTTGTATTTGGCAGTTGCGCTCGCGCTGCGAGCGCCGGCCTCGCAGCGCGAGGCCAGCCACCAAGTCACCATGAAATTCGCCAACGTCGGTTGGGGCGCGCGCGGCAGCTACTACGGCGCGAAGCTCGCGCGCGACGGGCAGGAAGTGCATTTCCTGCTCCGCAGCGATTACGAGACCGTGCGCCGGCGCGGTCTTTCCGTCCGCAGCCCGGAGGGAAATTTCCACCTCAATCCCAAATGCGCGCGCACGCCGGAAGAAATCGGCGTGTGCGATGTCGTGCTCATCGGGTTGAAGGCCACGGCGAATGATCAGTTTTCAAAACTGCTGCCGCCGCTGGTCGGCGCGCGCACCGCCGTGGTCACGTTGCAAAACGGCCTGGGCAACGAAGAGCAGCTCGCCGCGCTCTTCCCACCCGCGCAAATTCTCGGCGGCTTGTGCTTCGTTTGTTTGAACCGCACCGCGCCGGGCGTCGTCGAGCACCTCGCGCACGGGAAAATTATCCTCGGCGAATTCTCCGGCTGGCCCGAGCCACGCACCCACGACATCGCCTCCGCCATCCGCCATAGCGGCGTGCCGTGCGAAGTCACGGACAACTTGCGGCGCACGCACTGGGAAAAACTGGTCTGGAACATTCCGTTCAACGGACTTGGTGTCGCCAGCGCGGCGGGCTACGAGGCGGTGATTTCCGGGGCAGTGAATTCCACCGCACCGCTCACGCCCTGCCTCACGACGAACAAGCTGCTCGATGGCGCGCGCTGGGAAACGCTCGTGCGCGAACTAATGCTCGAAGTGATCGCCGCCGCGCACGCGCTCGGGCTGCACATCGAAAACGGCTACGCCGATTTTCAAATCGATCGCACGCGCAGCATGGGTGCGTATCGCGCCTCGACGCTGATTGATTTCGAGCGCGGGCAGCCGCTGGAACTGGACGCGCTGTTTCTGGAACCGCTGCGGCAGGCGCAAGCGGCGGGCGTGACCGTGCCGCGACTGGCGGCGCTGTGCCGTTTGCTGATGCGCCTCGACAGCAGTGCGCGCCAACAGCGGCGCTAAAGCGGCCGCACTCCAAACGCTTCGCGCAGCATCAGACGCCACTGCCCGCGCGAAGCGTTTGGAGTGCGGTCGCTTTAGCGCCGCTTTTACTCACCACGCAACAACACGCGCCCCCTTGCCAGCGGCTCTTGCACAACCGTAAGTTCCGCGCGCTCCGTTCGCAGAGCGACGAATCAACCATTCGTCATTCGTCATTCAGAATTTTTTAACCATGAGTGTTCGTGTTCGATTCGCGCCCAGCCCCACCGGCTACCTGCACATCGGTGGAGCGCGCACCGCTTTGTTCAACTGGCTTTACGCCCGCCACACCGGTGGCACGTTCATCCTGCGCATGGAGGACACGGACGAGGCGCGCAATTCGCAGGAAGCCATTGATGTGATCCTCAAAGGACTGCGCTGGCTCGGTCTCGACTGGGACGAAGGCCCGACCACGTCCGACCCAAGCGGCCCGAGCAAAGGCCCGCACGGCCCCTACTTCCAATCGCAGCGGAAAGAGATTTACGCGAAGCGAATTCAGGAGTTGAAAGATCGCGGCGCGGCCTACGAACGCGACGGCGCGATTCGTTTCCGCATGACGCGCGAGCCAATCCTCATTCCCGATCTCGTCGTCGGCGATGTGACGCGTCCGCTCACCGACCGCGAAGTGGCTGATCCTGATTTCGTCATCGTGCGCTCGGACGGGCAGCCGGTGTTCCATCTCGTGAACGTGATTGATGATTTGGAGATGGGCATCACGCACGTCATTCGCGGCGAGGATCATTTGTCGAACACGGCCAAACACATCGCGCTCTTCCGCGCGTTCGGCGTGGAGCCGCCGCAGTACGCGCACATCCCGCTCATCCTGAATCAGGACGGCTCGAAGATGAGCAAGCGCGATGTCGGCGCATCGCTCACGACGTACCTGGATGATGGTTTCATGCCGGCGGCGGTGGTGAATTATCTCTGCCTGCTCGGCTGGTCGCCCAAGGACAATCGCGAGAAGCTCCCGCTCGCCGAGGTGATTCAACGCTTCGACCTCCCGCAAATTCTCCGGCACAACGCGAAGTTCGACATGACCAAGCTCGAATGGCTCGCGGGCGAATACCTGCGCGAAGCGGACGACGCCACGCTGCACACGCAGGGCGCAGAGGCGTTGCGCCGGGGCGGCTGCGCGCTGGAAAAATATTCCGCCGACTACGTGCGCGCCGCGCTCGACACCTGCAAGGGCAAGGTGAAGAAGTTCGGCGAACTCCCCGCCTACGCCGGATTCTATTTCCACGACGACGTGAAGCTCGATCCCGCGCTGGTCGCGAAAGACCTCACGCCGGAGAACAAGCCGCGCGTGCAGAAGCTGCGCGACGCCTTCGCCGCCGCGCCGGAATTCAAAGCCGCCGCGCTGGAACAAATCCTGAAGGCGACCGCCGCCGAGTTCGGCATCAAGGCCGGGCCGCTGGTGCATCCCGTGCGCTACGCTGCCACTGGCGCGGCGGCGGGGCCGAGCCTTTATCACCTGCTGGAAATCCTTGGCCGCGACCGCGTGCTGGCGCGGCTCGACCGTGCGCTGGCGCAGGCCTGAAATGTGAACCACGGAAGACACGGAAAACACGGAACCGGACGGGATGCGTTCAACTTTTCCCTTTCCGTGTCTTCCGTGTTTTCCGTGGTTAATCCATGAGCCACGAATCCCCTTCCCTCGTCGCCGCCCTCTGCCCGCAGTGCGCCTTGTGCTGCAACGGCGTGCTTTTCGCCGATGTGCGGCTTCAGAAAGGCGACAACGCGAAGCAACTCGCGGCGCTCGGCGTGCCGTTGAAAAAGCGCGGCACGATCACGCGCTTCATCCAGCCGTGTTCCTGCCTAGATGGAAAACTCTGCCGCATTTACGCCGAGCGGCCCGCGCGCTGCCGCAGCTTTGAATGCCGTTTGCTCCAGCGCACGCAGGCGGGCGACGTCACCGAACGCGCCGCGCTCAAGACGATTCAAACCACACGCCGCCGCGCGGACAACGTCCGCCGCATCCTGCGCGAACTGGGCGACACGGACGAAACGGCCCCGCTCTCCCGCCGCTACCAGCGAATGATGGGCGAGCCAATTGACCTCTCCGCCGACGAACGCCTCGGCGATTTGCGCGGCGAGTTGATGATGGCCGTGGCCGAACTGGTCGGCGCGCTGGAACACGATTTCCTCTGAGGAACCGCGCGGCAGCCGCGCCGTCGTCCGCGTTTCATCATCCGTTCGCCGTAGCAGCGGCGAGAATCGGCTTGAAGAAACGGCGGGTTCGGCGTTCACTCCGTCAACCCAAACAACGCGTGACGTCTCCTTTTCATCGGGGGACTGTCTAAATAAGGCGCGAAGTGCGGGTGCGCTTAACCCAATAAATTATGCAAACCACCTTTGTCTCGCGGATGAGATCACTCTTTCGCCTGCCCTCCACACTGTTCAAAACCGCCGCCGTCTGCGCCGCACTGGCCGGGCTGATCGCGGGCGAGGCGCGCGCGGCCACGTTCGGGTGGAGCGGCAGCGGTGCGGGACCGGGCAGCGGCGCGGCCTCGACGTGGCTCGCGGCGGGCAACTGGACAAATAACTCTGGCACGCCCACGAACATTGACATCGCTTTGTTTGGCGCAGGAGGCAGCGCCTCTAGCATCCAGTTCAATTTCAATGCCCCCCCAATCACCACCACCAACATCGGCGCAATCGTCCTAGGTGCCGGGTCCACGGTGGATCGCACCATCGGAAACAACTCGACCACGCTGGGCATCAACACGCGCTTTTACCTCCACGGAATCAGCGGCGGCATTCTTACGAACGCCGTCTCCGGTCGCACGCTGACCCTCGCACCCTTCGCGAGTGGCAGCGGCAACGCCATGACCAACGTGCTGATGGTGAACAGCTTTGTGGAGGCCGTCGGCAACATCAACTGGACCGCGAACATCATCGAGTTCACCGCCGGCCTGGGCATCACCAAGACCGGCGCAGGCGTACTCACCTTGGGCGGCACGAACGCTTTCACCGGCAAGGTGATTGTGAACGCGGGCATCCTGGCGCTCGCGGATGAAAACCGGCTGGGCGCAAATCCTGGTGCCGCCAGCGCGGACACGCTCACGCTCAACGGCGCCACCCTCCGCAACACCGCCGCCGTGACCATTGACGACGCCAATCGCGGCATCACCCTCGGCGCGGGCGGCGGCTACTTCGATGTCAACTCCGGCACCATGACCATCTCCCGCCCCATTGCCGGCAGCGGCAGCCTGAACAAGAGCAACACCGCCAACACCCTGAGCCTGAACTTCACCCCGAACACCTACGGCGGAAAAACTTTTGCCACCAACGGCACGCTCCAAATCATCAACGACCTCTCGCTTGGGCCGGTGCCCGGCGCGTTCGTGGCCGACCAGCTCGTGCTGGACGGCGCGGTCTTGCTGAACAACAACAGTTCCTACGCCATCGCGGCCAACCGCGGGATCACCATCGTCAACAACGTCGGCTTCACCGTCGGCTGGGTGCGTCCGTGTGACGTGAACAGCGTCATCAGCGGTTCCGGCACGCTGACCGCGCGCTCGGACGTGACGCCTGGCCCGCTGCGGCTGAACGCAGTCAACACGTTCACCAACACCGTCTTCGTCGGCAATACCGTGAACGGAACCTCCTGGGCCATGCTCGAAGTGAACGGCTCGCTGGCGGCGGGCGCGCGGGTCATCGTCTCGACCAACGGTTTCCTCGGCGGCTCCGGCATCATCAACCGCAACGTGCAAGCCACGAACGGCGCGGTCCTCAACGCCGGCGTCTATGGCGCTCCCGGCACGCTGACCATCAACGGCGCGTTGAACCTGACCAACGCCATTCTCTCCGCCGACCTCGCCACGCTCACGACCGTGGGCAGCGGGGTGAATGATTTGCTGCAAGTGAACGGCAACTTGAATCTCGTCGGCACGGTCACGGTGAAACCGGCGGCCCTGAGCGGCACGCTCGCGGCGGGCACGTATCGTCTGATCAATTACACCGGCACACTGATCGGCAGCGCGGCCAACCTCGTCGCGGACGCGCCGGGTTACACCATCACCTTCGACACCGGCACCGCTGGACAAGTGAACATGATCGTGGCCGCTGGCGCGCCCATCACCGCCTACTGGCGTGGCAACGCCGGCAGCCCGATCGCTCCGCAGTGGGACGTGCTCACGACCACGAACTGGATCGTGGGCGGCAACCCGGCGACCTTCCGCCAGGGCTACAACGCGGTCTTCGATGACTCGGGCAATTACCTCTACGGCAACATCCTCGCGGCCATCACCATGTTTGCTCCCTCGGTGGACGGCTCCGCGATGCTTCCGGCCAGCGTGACCGTGGACACCACGAACAACGTGACGTTCTCCTCCGTGGCCACGGCCAGCGGCAAACTCAGCGGCCCGACCGCCGTGACCAAAAAGGGCAGCGGCGTGCTGGTGTTGAGCACGGGCAACACCAGTTTCCCGAGCGATTACACCGGCCCGACGACCGTGGAGGGCGGCATCCTGCGCGCCGTGTACGAACGCTCCTTCGGCGCGACCAACGGGCCGACCATCGCCACCAACGGCGGCACGCTGGACTTGAACGGCCAGAGCATCGGGGCGGAACGCGTCATCGCCTCCGGCGTGGGCGTGAGCAACAACGGCGCGGTCGTCAACATCGGCGGCGCGCAAAACAACGCCGTGCGCCACCTGACCTTGGCGGGTGACGCCACCGTCGGCGGCCTGAACCGCTGGGACGTGCGCAACTACGGCCAGAACAACGGCTGGCCCAACGCCAGCGTGAGCGGCGGCGGCTACTCGCTGATCAAGACCGGCCTGAACCAAGTTTCCTTCGTGGATGTCGGCAACGTGGACCTCGGCAAAGTGACCGTGCAACAGGGCAACTTCCAGCTCGAGGGCAACACCCGCATCACCAACGCCACGATGGACGTGGAGATTTTCGGCGGAGCCACGCTCGGCCTGTGGGGCAGTTCCCAGTTCCACACCAAGCCCATCACGCTCCAGCACAACGCGCGCTTCTTCAAAGACAACGGCATCACCACCAATGACGGCCCGGTCACGCTCGCGGGCGGCACGGCCATCATTGATGTGAACGCCGACACCCTCGTTCTCCGCAACGCCATCGGTGGCGCAGGCGGCTTCGCCAAAATCGGCTCGGGCAACCTCTTCCTCCCCGGCACCAACACCTACTTCGGCGCCACCGTGGTCAGCAACGGCACGCTCACGATCCAGACCAACGCCTCCATCGCGAACAGCGCGCTCGTGGACGTGAAGGCTGGCGCGATCCTGAACGTGAGCACGCTCGTCAACCCGCTCACCATCGGCGGCGGCAAGACGCTCGCAGGTGCCGGCACCATCGTCGGCCGCGTCACGGCCGACACCGGCTCGGCCGTCACGCCCGGCACCAGCCCCGGCACCTTGAGCATCAGCAGCAACCTCGTGCTGAACGCGGCGAACCTGACCTTCGAGCTGAACACCGCGACGAACGAGGGCGCGAACATCAACGACGCGATCTTCTCGCGCGACCTGACGCTGACCGGCGTGAACAGCCTGAACATCGTGCCGCTCACCCCGCTGACCCTCGCGCCCTACACCTTGTTCCGCTCGACCAACGCCATCGTCGGCAGCGCGGCGAACCTCAGCATCGGCGGCGGCTCGCGCTACACCTGGACGCCGGACTTCACCATCGCCAACGTCATCCGCATCACGCCCGCCGGCGCACCGGCCAGCCTCGTGTGGGGCGGCGGCGTACCCGGCAGTGAAACATTGTGGGACGTGAACACCACGGGCAACTGGACCAACGGCCTCGTGCAGAACAACTTCTTCCAAGGCGACGCCGTGTCCTTCACCGACATTTCCACCTACACGAACATCAGCCTCGTCGGATCGCTCTCGCCCGGCAACATCACGGCCAACCACACTTTCCCGATCACCTTCGGCGGCGCGGGGCAGATCAAGACCTTAAACCAGTTGAGCAAGCAGAACACCGGCACGTTGATTGTGGGCAATAACAACCCGGAACTGAACGGCGGCATCACCATCAGCGGTGGCGTGCTGCAACTCGGCGCGGGCGGCGCGGCGGGCAGCGTCGGCCCCTCGGCCCCGATCACGAACAACGCCACGCTCGTCTTCAACCGCTCGGACAGCAACGGCTTCCCGAACGTCATCCGCGGCAGCGGCGCGCTGGTCAAGAACGGCGCGGGCATCCTCGGCGTGGCGGGCGCGAACGCCTTCTCCGGCCCGGTGGTCGTGAACGCGGGCAAGATCCGCATCGCCAACGCGGGCGCGCTCGGCAGCAGCAACAACAACGTGACCGTGAACAACGGCGGGCAGATTGATTTCGGCGGCGTGGCCCAGGGCGGCCTGAACCAGCGCTACAATTACTTCATCGCCGGCTACGGCCCGGACGGGCGCGGCGCGGCGGTCAACAACGGCAACGGCGTGACCACGAGCAGCGGCCTCAGCAACGTGACGCTCACGGCGGACGCGGCCATCGTCAGCTTCGGCTTCGATGGCGAGGGCGGGCGCTTTGACATCGGCGCGGGCTACGGCCTGTTTGACGGCGGCGGCAACCGCCTCGTGAAGCTCGTCA